>NZ_JBEPTK010000049.1 GCF_040549485.1 Constrictibacter sp. MBR-5 | reverse complement strand
AGGGGCGCTCTCCTTCCGGCAATCCGAGCGCCATACCGAATCACAACCGACTCTCACGACTCAACATGTTTTCGGATCGGCTCTGAGCGCCGATCAATACAGTCGGGCTCTGGAGGACGTGGAGATCGCCCAGGGCGTGCTCGACGCCGCCCATGAAAAGGCCGAAGCGATCGTCAGGGGCAAGCCCGACGGCGAGGCCCGCAACCGAACCCGCAATCGCGGCGGGTTGCCTGCTCACCTGCCACGGGTGGAACGTAAGCATCCGGTAAAGGCCGCGGGGTAGCAGCTTTCAGGCGGCTGCGGCGATGGCCGGCTTTCAGTTCCACGGCAGGAGTTCGGCCAGCCGCGTCTGCGGCAGGTCGTTGATGCGGGCGAGGACGTCGGCGAGCCAGGCCTGGGGGTCGATGTCATTGAGCTTCGCCGTCGTGATCAGCGTCGCCATGGCCGCGGCCCGGGCACGCAGTCGGCGCCGGGTAGACCACGCGGTGGCGCGGCAGGTGAGCCGGCAATGGTCGGCGCGCCGGGCGGCGGCGAACCGTTGGTGCCGGCGGCCGCCACGGTACCGGCGAGCCCTTGTCATAGCTGTTCTTGAGCATCTGCGGACGCACGCCGCATGTTTTCCAGGAAACATCAGGTCTGCCGCGAGGCTCATCGATCGGTCACCATCGGAGGCGATCTGGCAGCGCCGTCTTCGAACATGCTGAATGGGATCAACTCCTTGGATAGCGCGATGTGGACGTATTCATCGGGTTCACGATCGTGAAATCGGACGCAGTGGTGGGGAAGATCGTCAGCCAGTCCGCGAGCAGGGCAACCACAGCGGATGCCACAACCAGTCCGGCGGCCACCGGAGCCGGAAAAGCAGAGCGTCTGTCTGATCTTCGATCGTGAAGACGTGCTCGTGATGAATGCCCCGGCCATCGTCATCAACGAAGCATATTTTTCGCAAGTTCCAGCCACTCGGGCTGAGGGAGCGGGCTGCCCAGGTTAGAACCTCATCACTCTGAACGAGTGGAACACGGTAATGCCAAAGACGTGTAGAACGCGCAGCAATCATCTTGTCCTCCTAAGGCTTTCATGAACATACTGATCGTCAGGTATGGTGTCGAAATCTCACCGTCATTTTGCAGTGGCGTTTCGGCCTCCAGAACGTTGCATTCCATACTCGATGAGATTCT
>NZ_JBEPTK010000048.1 GCF_040549485.1 Constrictibacter sp. MBR-5 | reverse complement strand
GCCGGTGGGCAGTCTGATCAACGTCACCAGCAGGGGGTCATTTTTGAACGCCGATACCCCCGCCAAGGGGGTCAAACTTGCACGCCGAAACACAGGCCGATCGGGCGGCGGCCTGTGTTACGGCTACGACGTCGTCTCGACGGCCGAGCCCGGCCGCGGCGAGCGCGCGATCAACCCGGCGGAAGCCGCGATCGTCCAACGCATCTATCGCCAGTTCGCCGCCGGCATGAGCCCCCGGGCGATCGCAAAGGACCTTAACGAGGCCGGGATCCCCGGACCCCGCGGCACCACCTGGATGGATACGGCGATCCGCGGTCACGTCAGCCGCGGCACCGGCATCCTCAACAACGAGCTCTACATCGGCCGCCTGGTCTGGAACCGCCTGCGCTACATGAAGGACCCGAGCACCGGCAAACGCGTCTCGCGCCAGAACCCGGCATCGCAATGGATCATCCAGGATGTGCCCGACCTCAGGATCGTCGACGACGCGCTGTGGCAGGCCGTGAAGGAGCGCCAGACACAGATCGCCGAGACATTCGAACCGGCGATCACCGGCATACGGGCGGCGCGCAACAATCGCCTCAACGCGGCACACCGACCGAAGTCCCTGCTCGCCGGCCTGATCGTCTGCGGCACCTGTGGCAGCGCCTATACGAGCCTGCAGCGCGGGCGGCTGGGATGCCCCGCACACTATCGGCGCGGCACCTGCGATAACGGCCGAACGGTCCTGCGCACGGCAATCGAGACGCGCGTCCTCGACGGCCTCAAGCAGAAGCTGCTGGCACCGGACAAGATCGCCGCCGCCGTGCGCGCCTTCTACGAGGAGACCAATCGCCTCAACCGCGACGCCACCGCCGCCGCTACCGAGGATCGCCGCACCCTGCAGCAGACCGAGAAGAAGCTCTCCGAGATCGTCGCTGCCATCGAGAACGGCGGCTTCAGCCAGACCCTCATGGCCCGGCTCAAAGACCTCGAGGCTCGTAAGGTCCAGCTGGAGGCGCGCATCGCCCAGGCGCCGGCGGCGCTGCCGCCCATTCTGCCGAACGTCGCCGAGCTCTACGCCGCCAAGGTCGCCAACCTGGTCGAGGCCCTCACCGACCCCGAGGCCATGCTGGAGGCCGGGGACGTCATCCGCTCGCTGGTCGCCAAGGTGGTGCTGACGCCGGGCGCCAAGCGCGGCGAGGTGCACGCCGAACTCCACGGAGAGCTCGCCGCTATCCTGGCGCTGGCATCGGCACAAAAGAAAAGCCTGACACCCGTTTCACGGGGAGTTAGGCTGTCGGTGGTTGCGGGGGCAGGATTTGAACCTGCGACCTTCAGGTTATGAGCCTGACGAGCTACCGGGCTGCTCCACCCCGCGGGTGTGTTGTTCGCTGAG
>NZ_JBEPTK010000047.1 GCF_040549485.1 Constrictibacter sp. MBR-5 | reverse complement strand
CAGACTGGTACAACGCCGGCTATCTGCTCCTCTGGGGCTCGAACGTGCCGCAGACGCGCACACCCGACGCGCATTTCTATACAGAGGCGCGCTATCGCGGCACGAAGTCGGCTGTAATCTGTCCCGACTATTCCGAGGCCGCCAAGTTCGGCGACGTGTGGCTCAACGTGAAGCAGGGCACCGACGCCGCGCTCGCAATGGCGTTCGGCCACGTCATTCTGCGCGAGTTCCACCTCGACAGGCAGGTGGAATATTTCGAGGACTACTGTCGCAAATATTCCGACTTCCCGATGCTCGTGACGCTGGAGGAAAAGGATGGTCGTCTGATCCCCGGACGCTTCCTCCGCGCCGGCGACCTGGACGGCGGGCTCGGCGAAGACAACAACGCTGAGTGGAAGACCGTCGCCTTCGACGAGATATCCGACGGCCTGGTCGCGCCGAACGGTTCCATCGGCTACCGCTGGGGCGAACAGGGCGAGTGGAACCTCGAAGAGCGGGCGGGCTTAGGCGACACGCGGCTGAAGATGTCGCTGATCCTGGACGAAGATCACGACGGCATCGCGCGAGTCGACTTCCCCTATTTCGGCGCCGACGCGACCGAGGCGTTCTCGACCGGCGATCGCCGTCCGAACGTCCTGACCAGGAACGTTCCGGCGAAGCGGATCAGGACCATCGAGGGCGAGGTGGCCGTAGCGACCGTGTTCGATCTCTTCTGCGCCAACTACGGTCTCGACAGGGGGCTCGGCGGCGACTGGGTCGCGACGTCCTACGACGAGGACGTGCCCGGCACGCCGGCATGGGCCGAGAAGATCACCGGCGTCGCCGCCGGCAAGATCGTCCACGTCGCTCGCGAGTTCGCGCAGAACGCCGAGAAGACCCGGGGCAAGTCGATGGTCATCATCGGCGCGGCGATGAACCACTGGTACCACATGGACATGAACTACCGCGGCGTCATCAACATGCTGGTGATGTGCGGTTGCGTGGGCCAGTCGGGCGGCGGGTGGGCGCACTATGTCGGTCAGGAGAAGCTTCGCCCGCAGACGGGCTGGCAGCCCCTGGCGTTCGCGCTGGATTGGGGCCGCCCGCCGCGGCAGATGAATTCGACCAGCGCTTGGTATGCGCATACAGACCAATGGCGCTACGAGACGCTCACGGCGGGCGAGATCCTGTCTCCGACCGCGCCGGCGGGCGACTGGGACATCAGCCTGATCGACTACAACATCCGTGCCGAGCGCATGGGGTGGCTGCCGTCCGCGCCGCAGCTCAAGACCAATCCGCTAGAGGTCGCCAGGGCGGCAAAGGCGGCGGGCAAGGACATCCCGACTTACGTCGCCGAGCAGCTCAAGTCCGGCGGGTTGGAAATGTCCTGCGAGGATCCCGACGACCCGGCAAACTGGCCGCGCAACCTGTTCGTCTGGCGCTCCAACCTGCTCGGGTCGTCCGGAAAGGGGCACGAATACTTCCTCAAGCATCTCCTCGGTACCGACCATGGCGTCCTCGGC
>NZ_JBEPTK010000046.1 GCF_040549485.1 Constrictibacter sp. MBR-5 | reverse complement strand
CCGCTCTATCGGGCGCAGCAGCGATTGACGCAGCAGACCGACGTTCTGGACCGCGCCTTCCGCCAGGGACTCATTGCCGAGGAGGAGAAGTCGCGCCTCCTCCTGCAGCTTCAGAACCGATATGAAGGGCTGGCGCAGCGCGCTCGCACGGCTGCGGCACCGATCACCGCCTTTTCCGCGGCCAACGACAATGCAGGGCGCTCGACCAGCAGGTTCGGCACCGTGGCGCAGCAGGCCGGCTTTCAGATCGGTGACCTCGCGACGCAAGTAAGCATGGGTGGGAACGCCATGCAGGCCCTTGCGGTGCAGGGTGGCCAGCTTCTCGGCGCGTTCGGGCCGTGGGGCGCGGTGATCGGCGCGGCCGTCACGGTGGTCGGCGCCCTGGCCGTGGGGCTGATGGACACGGAGGACGGATCGAACAAGGCGAAGAACGCACTGGACGACTATTCCAGCACCATGCGGCTCGCCAACCAGCTGACCGGCGACGCGGCGAAGGCTGCGAAGGAACTGGCGACCGCTCAACGGCAGCAGGCGATTGAGGCCCGGCGCGCGGCGGCCGACCAAGCGGAGGCCGCTATGACCGCGGCGCAAGCCCAGATGGCCCAGCTACAGGGCATCCGCTCCCTGGGCCGGTTCGATGCCGCTTCGCCCGGCGACACGTCCGACACCTACACGCAGGTCGGCGTCGAAATCGACTCCCTGCGGAAGACGATCGAGGCATTGGAGACGGCCGCGACAAAGGCCCGCCTGGGGCTCGCCGAAGCTGAGCAGGGCGTCGGCGAGTTCGGCAACGCTTCCGACCGCGCGGCAAAGAGCACGCGTAGGCAGAAAGAGGAAGCGGACCTTCTGGTCGACGGTGTGACGGAGTACATCGGCACGCTGAAGCAGCAGACCGAGCTTCTGCGGCTCGACAGCGACGAGCGCGCCAGGGTCGAGGCCGTGCAGCGGGCGATGAACGTCGCGATGCGCGAGGGCAACCTCTTGACCGAGGATCAGATCTCTCTGATCCGAGAGCAGATCGACGCGCAGCGCGACCTTGCGGCGTCGAGCGCCAGCCAGCAGCGGCTCGAGGCGATCCAGGCCGACATCGCCCGCACCCGCGCTCGGCAGGCGATATCCGGTCTCGGCGCACGGGACCAGGCCATCCTCACCGCGACCTACGACGAGGGCGCGAGGCTCCGCTCGGAGGGCGTGAGGCCGGACGACGTCACATTCCGCGGCCGTCTCGATGCCGCGGCCGAACTGGCCGATCTGGAGTTCCAGGCGAAGGCATCGGCGGACGCGCTCAACTACCTCGGGCAGTTCGGCGAGCGCGCCTTCGACCGGATCGGCGAGGCCGCGACGCGAATGGCGTTGGAGGGCAAGGCCGGCGCGATCGACATGAAGGACGTGTGGCTCGGCGTGCTCTCGGAGATCGGGCAGGAGATGTTCCGGCTGGCCGCGATCAACCCGCTGAAGAACGCGCTGTTCGGCACCAACGCGCCGACGCTCGACAGCATCGGCGGCATTCT
>NZ_JBEPTK010000045.1 GCF_040549485.1 Constrictibacter sp. MBR-5 | reverse complement strand
TGCGGAGGGCCCGGATGATCGGAGTGGAGCTGTCGATGGAGATCCGGGTATTGGCCAGGCATGGGAAGGGCGTGCGGGAGATCGCGCGCGAGGTAGGGGTTTCGCGGAACACGGTGCGGCGCTATCTGCGCGATCCGGATGCGGTGCGCTACAAGGGCCGGCCGCAGCGGCCGGTGAAGCTGGAGCCCTTCAAGACATACGTCGTCGAGCGTCTTGCGGCGGCGTCGCCGGAGACGATCCCGGCGAAGGTGCTGCTCGACGAGATCCGGGCTTTGGGATACCCCGGCGGCTACACGATGGTGAAGGCGTTCGTGGCCTCCCTGCGGCCGCCGGCGGAGCCGGAGCCGGTGGTCCGGTTCGAGACGGCGCCGGGCGCGCAGATGCAGGCGGACTGGGCGACGATCCGGCGCGGCCGTGATCGGCTCTCGGTGTTCGTGGCGACGCTCGGGTGGAGCCGTGCGGCCTATGTCGAGTTCGTGACCGACGAGCGGGTGGAGACGCTGATGGCGTGTCACGAGCACGCCTTCCTGGCGTTCGGCGGCGTGCCCCGTGAAGTTCTCTACGACAACGTCAAGACGGTGGTGATCGATCGGGACGCCTATGGCCCGGGCCGGCATCGCTTCCATGGCGGCTTCGCCGACTTTGCCGGCCACTGGGGCTTCCGGCCGCGCCTGTGCCGTCCCTATCGGGCGCAGACCAAGGGCAAGGTCGAGCGCTTCATCCGCTATCTGCGCGCGAGCTTCTACATTCCGTTCGCCAGCCGGCTGGCGCAGGACGGCATCGTGGCCGACGCGCCTGCTGCGAACGCGGCCGCGACGCGCTGGCTGCGCGAGGTCGCCAATGCGCGCGTGCACGGCACGACGGGCGAGGTTCCGGCCGATCGGCTGGACCGCGAGCGCGAGGCGCTGCAGCCGATCGCGGCGCCGTATGGCGGTCGGATCGTCCGCCTGCCGGCTGCCCCGAGGGCAGACCGGGCTCCGCCGGCGGCGCCGATCGTCGGGCTGCAGCATCCGCTGTCGGTCTACGAGGCGCTCCTGGCCACGGGAGCGGCGCAGTGACGAACCTCCAGCACGAGCGCATCGCCGATCTCTGCACCGAACTGCACCTCAAGGCGGTCGAGAGCGTCTGGCCGGGAGCGGCCCAGACGGCCGTGGCCAGGGAAGCGTCGTTCGGCGACTTCCTGGAAGAGGTCTTGAGGACGGAGGCGGAGGCCCGCCGTGTCCGGGCGCGTGAGATGGCCGCGCGCGTCGCCGGCTTCCCGGCGATCAAGACGCTGGATGGCTACGACTTCGGCTTTGCGGCCGGCGCGCCTCGCAAGCAGCTCCTGGAACTCGCCGGCCTCGCCTTCGTCGAGCGGGCGGAGAACGTCGTGCTGCTCGGCCCCTCCGGGGTCGGCAAGACCCATCTGGCCATCGCGCTGGGCTACCTCGCCGCCCAGCGGGCGATGAAGGTCCGCTTCACGACGGCCGCCGACCTGGTGCTGATGCTCGAGACGGCGCAGCGCCAGGGCAAGCTCAAGGAAGCGATGCATCGCGCCGTGAACGTCTACAAGCTCCTGATCGTCGACGAGATCGGCTACCTGCCGCTCGCCCGCGAGCAGGCCAACCTGTTCTTCCAGGTCGTCGCCAGGCGCTACGAGCGCGGTTCGATGATCCTGACCAGCAACCTCACCTTCGGCTCCTGGGACCAAGCCTTCGCCGGAGAGAGCGTGCTGACGGCAGCCATGCTGGATCGCATCTTGCACCACGCCTCCGTCGTCTCGATCCAGGGCGAGAGCTACCGCCTCAAGGACAAGCGCAAGGCCGGCCTGATCAACCAGACCAGAGAGATCGCCTGAGCAAATCGCCGTCCGTGGTCGGGGCGCGCCCCGACCACGGACGAACAGAACCGGGTGGGTCAGATTTAAACCGGCGCTACGAAGACAACCGGGTCAGATTTGCAGCGGCG
>NZ_JBEPTK010000044.1 GCF_040549485.1 Constrictibacter sp. MBR-5 | reverse complement strand
GCGTGGACACGATTGCACGGATCCGGCGCGCCTTTCTGGTGCAGGGCAAGGCGATCAAGGAGATCGTGCGCGAGTTGCACGTGTCGCGGAACACGGTGCGCAAGGTTCTGCGCTCGGGTGAGACGGCGTTCAGCTATGCCCGCGCGGAACAGCCCCATCCGAAGCTCGGTCCGTGGCGGGACGAACTGGAGCGGCTGCTTGCGGCGAACGCGGAGAAGTCGGCGCGCGAGCGGCTGACGTTGATCCGGGTGTTCGAAGAGCTGCGCGGGCTCGGCTACGCCGGCGGCTACGATGCGGTGCGGCGCTATGCGCGGCGATGGCGGCGCGACCGTGCGACGCTGCACACGCCGGCTTTCGTGCCGTTGAGCTTCGCACCGGGCGAAGCCTACCAGTTCGACTGGAGCCACGAAGTCGTGCTGATGAACGGCATGCCGGTGACGGTGAAGGTCGCCCATGTCCGTCTCTGCCACAGTCGGATGCTGTTCGTGCGCGCCTATCCGCGCGAGACGCAGGAGATGGTGTTCGACGCCCACGACCGGGCGTTCGCCTTCTTCCGGGGTGCCTGCACGCGGGGCATCTACGACAACATGAAGACGGCCGTGGACGCGATCTTCGTGGGCAGGGACCGCAGCTACAACCGCCGCTTCCTCCAGATGTGCAGCCATTACCTGGTCGATCCGGTCGCCTGCACACCGGCCGCCGGCTGGGAGAAGGGACAGGTGGAGAACCAGGTCGGACTGGTCCGCCAACGGTTCTTCACGCCCCGGCTGCGGGTGAAGAGCTATGCGGAACTCAACGCCTGGCTGATGGATCGGGTGATCGCCTACGCCAAGGCGCATCGCCATCCCGACGATCGGGATCGCACGGTGTGGGAGATGTTCGAGGCGGAACGACCCGTCCTGGTCCCTTATGCCGGCCGGTTCGACGGCTTCCATGCCGTGCCGGCCTCGGTCTCCAAGACCTGCCTGGTGCGATTCGACAACAACAGATACTCGGTCGCGGCCCGCGCCGTCGGACGCCCGGTGGAGATCCGCGCCTATGCGGACCGGATCGAGTTGCGCCAGGACGGGCAGCCGGTCGGCGAGCACGTGCGCTGCTTCGGCCGCGACCGGACGGTGTTCGATCCGTGGCATTACGTGCCGGTGCTGGCGCGCAAACCCGGCGCGCTGCGCAACGGCGCGCCGTTCAAGGACTGGGTGCTGCCCGCGAGCCTGGAGCGCATCCGGCGCAGGCTGGCGACCGCCGAGGACGGCGACCGCCAGATGGTCGATATCCTCGCCGCCGTGCTGAGCGACGGCCTCCCGGCCGTCGAGGCCGCCTGTGCCGAGGCGGTGCGCGAGGGTGTCCACTCCGCCGGCGTCGTCCTCAACATCCTCGCCCGCCGGCGCGACCCGGCTGCGCCGGTCACCATCCTCACAGCCGAGGCGCTACGGCTGCGGCACGAGCCGGAAGCGGACTGCGCACGCTACGACAGTCTCAGGAGGACCCCCTGATGGAACGCTCCGAGATCCTCGCCGCCATGGGTGGCCTCAAGCTGCACGGCATGCGAGCGGCGTATGACGAGATCGTCGCCGCTGCGGTGAAGCGCCAGCACCAGCCGCAGCGTATCGTCGGCGATCTCCTCACCGCCGAGATCAGCGAGAAGCAGGCTCGCTCGATCAAATACCAGATCACCATCGCGAAGCTGCCGCTCGCCAAGGACATCGCCGACTTCACCTTCGACGGCACGCCGATCAACGAGACCCTGGTGCGCGACCTCGCCGCCGGCGGCTTCATCGCCCATCAGCGCAACATCGTCCTGGTCGGCGGCACCGGCACCGGAAAAAGCCATCTGGCGATCGCGATCGCCCGTGCCTGCATCCGCGACGGCGCGCGCGGTCGCTTCTTCAACACCGTCGACCTGGTCAACAAACTCGAGGCCGAGACCCGCGCCGGGCGGCAGGGACGCATCGCCGACCATCTCTGCCGCCTCGACTTCATCGTCCTGGACGAACTCGGCTACCTCCCCTTCGCCCAGTCCGGCGGCCAACTCCTGTTCCACCTGATCAGCAGGCTCTACGAACAGACCTCCGTCATCGTCACCACCAATCTCGCCTTCGGCGAATGGCCCAGCGTGTTCGGCGACGCCAAGATGACCACCGCTCTCCTCGACCGGCTCACGCACCACTGCGAGATCGTCGAAACCGGCAACGAAAGCTGGCGCTTCAAACACCGCGCCTGACCATCGAACGCCCTTCGCTGCCGTCCTGCGCGCTGCTACGCCTACGGCTCCGCATCACCCAGGACGGCAGCGAGCACTTCAGGGGGTCAATATTGCAAGCCGATACGGGGTCAGCTTTGAACGCCGTTTGACA
>NZ_JBEPTK010000043.1 GCF_040549485.1 Constrictibacter sp. MBR-5 | reverse complement strand
CCCGCCCACTGGGCGATCGAAACCTCGCTGCACTGGGTCCTCGACGGCACATTCCGCGAGGACAGGACGAGAGGCCGAACCGGGCACGGCCCGGCAAACATGGCTGTCGTCCGGTCCTTCGCATTCAATCTCTGCGAATGATCCAGGACAAACGATCCCTCAGGTTGCGCCGCAAGCGAGCAGCCAGAAACAGCCAATACCTCGCCCAAAGCCTCCAGCGTTCACCCCGTTAACCCCGCTTCAAGGCCGTGCATCTACAGAGTCGCCGCACCCTGGTCGGGTTGCCCAATCTTAAGCGCCGTCAACGGCCGATCATCGGGCGGGCGCGCATTTGTCCGACTGGATCGAAGCCACGATGATCGTGCGCATTCCGTGCGAGAGGGAGTCTACATGAATGTGCAGGCACTCTTGGAGGCGATCGACGGCATCGCGCTGGTGATCGACCGGGACCTGCGGGTATCTGCTGTCGGAACGGGCAACTGGGATCGCTTCTGGGCGGAGAACGGCGGCGCGGATGGCGGCTTCGCTATCCTGGGCAAGGACATAACGATGTCGTTTTCGCCTGGGGTCGTGCGCGATACCTACCGGAAGCTGTTCACTGAAGTGCTGGAGATGAAACGCCAAGCCATTTGCGTCGACTACCGTTGTGACGCTCCCGCCGCACGGCGTCAGATGCGCCTTTCGGTGACGCCGATCGTGACGTCTGCGGGACGAACGCACCTGCTCTACCAGTCCACCCTGCTCTCGATGGAGCAGCGACCGCCGATCCCGCTTTTTGCCGCTCGGACGGGCGAGGAGAACGAACCCGGAGCCGTTAGAATCTGCGCGGTATGCGCCAAAGTTGAATGGCCGGACGAGCACGCGCCGGGCGCTATGGCATGGATCGAGCCGCAGGAATACTACCGGCGCGGCGGGAGCGACGTGACCGTCATGAGCCACGGTTTCTGCCAGCCCTGTTATGAACGAATGGTAGCTGAAGACATGTGAGGGTCGGGCGACGCGTCGGCGTGAGGGCGGCCAGTGATCGCGCTCTCTGATCGACCCAGGCACATATCACGACCAATGCACGGAGATGGAGAAGCCCGTAACGCTCTCAGCCGAATCCGCCTACAGCGGATCTGGCGACCGGCCAAGAAGCGGCGACACACGCATGGGCATGCTGAATTCGAGAGCAGCCTATGATCGCTCTCGTCATCATCCTGCTGGCCGTTTGCCTTGGTAAGCCGCAGCAGAACGGCTTCGGCGAGAGCTTCAACGGCAAGCTGCGCGACGAGTGTCTGAACGAGGAGGTCTTCGCCAATCTGGCCGAGGCGCGGGCCGTGATCGAGCGCTGGCGGCTCGACTACAACCACGTGCGCCAGTTCAACTATCAACCCCCAGGGCTCTCATAATGATCGATGGACCGGAGGGGGGCAGGTCAGTGCCGATCACATTCGACGGACGCTTCCCGGTCCGCAACCGCCTCTACAGCTACTAACGGTGCCGGAGGTTTCTCGGCCCGCTAAAGGCCCAGGGTCCGCTGCGCCATCGGTACATCAACTCTTAGGCCATCGCAGAGGTCATTGATCCGCACTTGGCACGATAGCCGGGACCGTTCGTCGACACCGAAAGCGAAATCGAGCATGTCTTCCTCGATCGCGGTTGGCGATCCAGTTATCGCGCGCCAAGCAGGATCGATATGGACGTGACACGTCACGCAGGCGCAATGGCCACGACACTTGGCATCGATGCCGGGGATGGAGGCGCGCAGCGCGACCTCCATCAAGGACATTCCCAACCACGCGACAACCTCCCGGCTGGCCCCGTCAGGCTGGACGAAGGTGATCGTCGGCGTGCGTGTTCCAGTCATTACCTGCAGCGCTGTCACCCCAAGAAGATGGGGATCGCCGCGACCCCCGTGTCGATGGTCATACTCACTAAAATCCCATGTATAATGCGCTCCTGCTCGACGATTGGCCGAGACGGTCAGGACCATGCTCAACGGTGTGATAAGTCTTCAGGGGCGCGGCGGGCAAGCCGCAATGGAGTCCTACATCAACGCCCGGCGCCGCCTGCCACCGGGTGTTCGTGGTTTCCGTCACCGGCAAGCTCCTTTGGTCGAAAAAGCACGATCCAAGCCGGCCCCGTCAGGGTGACTGCGCCCAGGGTGATGAAGGCGGTCAGCCATGCTTCGGGTGATGCGGCACCACCGGCGATGTCAAGGACGGCCCCGAACACGGGCGGTCCGAAGATCCCGCCAGCGAAGCCGATCATCGAGTGCACGGCGATTGTGGCGCCACGAAATTGGGGGTCGGCGTTGCCGAGCGCGCCGGCGGTGACTGAGGCGCTCTCGGACGTGAGGAACATGCCGTAGAGGAGGGCCACGGCTACCACCAGCGGATAGAACTCCTGGCTAAGGCCGAGAACAACGCCAGTGATCGCCGAGAGCGACATCA
>NZ_JBEPTK010000042.1 GCF_040549485.1 Constrictibacter sp. MBR-5 | reverse complement strand
GCGACCTGGGTGCGGAAGGCGGGCAGCTGCCGAAGGAGGCGAAGTGGCACGAGGAGGGACCGCGCGGGAAGCTCGATCTCCTCGTCTGCATCGATTTCCGCATGAGTACGACCGCGGTCTATTCCGACGTCGTGCTCCCGACCGCGAGCTGGTACGAAAAGAACGATCTCAATACCTCCGACATGCATCCGTTCATCCACCCGCTGCAGGCGGCGGTGGACCCGGCTTACGAGTCGAAGTCGGACTGGGAGATATTCAAGGCTATCGCGAAGAAGTTCCAGGAGGTGGCGCCGGAGATCCTGGGGCGCGAGACGGATATCGTCGCGCTACCGATCCTGCACGACACCCCGGCCGAAATCGCCCAGGACCAAGTCAAGGACTGGAAGAAGGGCGAATGCGACCTTATTCCGGGCAAGACCGCCCCGAACTTCGTGCCCGTCGAACGTGACTATACGGCGCTCTACGACAGGTTCGTGGCGCTGGGGCCGCTGATGGACAAGGTCGGCAACGGCGGCAAGGGTATCGCCTGGGACACGAGGCACGAGGTCGAGCACCTGCGTGACCTTAACGGTGTCTGGGAGGAGGGCCCGGCGAAGGGCTGTCCCAAGATCGTCACCGACATCGATGCATGCGAAGTCGTGCTGATGCTGGCGCCGGAGACCAACGGCGAAGTCGCCGTCAAGGCGTGGGAGGCGCTGTCCAAGGCCACGGGCCGTGAGCACGCGCACCTCGCACTGCCCAAGGAAGACGAGAAGATCCGCTTTCGCGATATTGCTGCACAGCCGAGGAAGATCATCTCCTCTCCCACTTGGTCGGGGATCGAAAGCGAGAAGGTCTGCTACAACGCCGGCTATACCAATGTCCACGAACTGATCCCGTGGCGCACGCTGACCGGCCGCCAGCAGCTCTACCAAGATCATCTGTGGATGCGGGCTTTCGGCGAAGGGCTGATGTCCTACCGCCCTCCGGTCGACCTCAAGACGGTGACGAAAGAGATCAATCATGATGCCCGGGACGGGCAGCCCCACGTGGTGCTGAACTTCATCACGCCGCACCAGAAATGGGGCATCCACTCCACCTATTCCGACAACCTTCTGATGCTGACGCTCAACCGCGGCGGTCCCGTGATCTGGATCTCCGAGACCGACGCGGCGAAGGCCGGCATCGTCGATAACGACTGGGTGGAACTCTACAACACCAACGGCGCGCTGACGGCGCGGGCGGTGGTGAGCCAACGCATGAGGGACGGAACGACCTTCATGTATCACGCCCAGGAAAAGATCGTGAACACGCCGGGCTCGGAGAAGACTGGCAAGCGCGGCGGGATCCACAATTCCGTGACCCGTGCGGTCCTGAAACCGACCCACATGATCGGCGGCTACGCCCATCAGTCCTACGGATTCAACTACTACGGCACCGTGGGCAGCAATCGGGACGAGTTCGTCATCGTCAGAAAGATGCGCAAGGTCGACTGGCTCGACCGGCCCGCTACCCAGAAGGAGGCCGCGGAATGAGAGTGCGCGCGCAGATCGGCATGGTGCTGAACCTCGACAAGTGCATCGGGTGCCACACCTGTTCCGTGACTTGCAAGAACGTGTGGACCAGCCGCGACGGCGTCGAGTACGCCTGGTTCAACAACGTCGAGACGAAGCCGGGCACCGGCTATCCCACCGACTGGGAAAACCAGGCGCGCTGGAAAGGCGGATGGGAGCGGACGAAGGCGGGTAAGCTTCAGCCGAGGCAGGGCTCCAAGTGGCGGATCCTGGCGAACATCTTCGCCAACCCCGACCTGCCGGAAATCGACGATTATTACGAGCCCTTCGATTTCGACTACGACCATTTGAAATCGGCGCCGGAGATGGAGGCGTTTCCGACGGCGCGACCGCGGTCGAAGATCACCGGCGAGCGCATGGAGAAGATCGAGAAGGGGCCGAACTGGGAGGAGATCCTCGGCGGCGAATTCTCGAAACGGTCCCAGGACTACAACTTCGAAGGGATACAGAAGCAGATCTACGGGGAATACGAGAACACCTTCATGATGTATCTCCCCCGCCTGTGCGAGCACTGCCTCAATCCGGCTTGTGCGGCCTCCTGCCCCTCGGGCGCAATCTACAAGCGCGAAGAGGACGGTATCGTCCTGATCGACCAGGAAAAGTGTCGCGGCTGGCGGATGTGCGTCTCCGGCTGTCCCTACAAGAAGGTCTACTACAACTGGTCGACCGGCAAGTCCGAGAAATGCACGCTCTGCTATCCGCGCATCGAGTCCGGTAACCCCACGGTCTGCTCGGAGACCTGCGTCGGCCGCATCCGCTATCTCGGCGTGATGCTGTACGACGCAGACAGGATCGAGGCGGCCGCGAACGCGCCGGAGACGACCGACCTCTACGACGCCCAACTCGGTGTCTTCCTCGACCCGCACGACCCCGCGGTCGCGGAAGCGGCCCGTGCCGACGGGATTCCCGAGGACTGGATCAAGGCGGCGCGCGAGAGCCCGATCTGGAAGATGGCCATGGAATGGAAGGTGGCCTTTCCGCTGCACCCCGAATACCGGACGCTGCCCATGGTCTGGTACATCCCGCCGCTGTCCCCGATCCAGAACGCAGCGGAGGCGGGCGCCATCGGTATGGACGGGGCGATGCCGGACGTCCGGAACCTCCGCATCCCGCTGCGCTACCTCGCCAACATGCTGACGGCGGGGGACGAGGCGCCCGTGGCCCGTGCGCTCGAGCGGATGCTCGCGATGCGCGC
>NZ_JBEPTK010000041.1 GCF_040549485.1 Constrictibacter sp. MBR-5 | reverse complement strand
CACCGGAACTCAACCCGGTCGAGAACGTCTGGCAGTATCTTCGGCAGAACTGGCTCTCCAACCGCGTCTTCCAAGACCACGACGCCATTCTCGACCCAGGCTGCGACGCTTGGAACAAGCTCGTCACCCACCCCCAGACCATCATTTCGATCGGCATGAGAGACTGGGCTCACAGGTCACTAATTTCGGCCGTTGGTATAATCGACCTTCGCGGCGGATGCAGCAGGGTAGGGAGCATCAGGCTTCTCGGAAACGTCTACCAAATCCGCCGTGAGTACCCGGATGGCATTGAGGTAGGCACTGCCCCGGCGCCAACGAGCGACGACTTGGTTGGCCGTGTCGGGGTTCAGGCTGTCGTAGAAGGCCAGCGCGTGCGCCACTTCCTGGGCATTGGCGAGCTGGTGCCGAGGCAACGTCTCGCGGCTCAGGATAAAGAACACCGCAAAACCGCGCTTACTGACACCGATCGCGACGCAGATCGTAGCGAGGGCCTCGCCGCCACGTTCGTAGAGCATGCGGCCGATTAGCTGAGGGCGAATTCCACTGACGCGGGAGAACTCCGATTCGAACTCGGCGACGAGCCCATTCCGAAGGAGGTCAATAAGCCTAGATTCTTCATCGGAGGACGCCGAACGTGCTCCACGCTTGGAGGGCGTGCCCGCTGGCCAGAGGCCGCACTGGCCAGTTTCTTCCAGCGCGGCCTCTATCAGATCGTCGACCACTCCTTCGTCGTGTTGATTGCGCACGAGCAGATGGATACGCAGTGCCGCTGCCACCCAAAGAAAGAGATGCTGAGCGATCTCGGGTGTGGCCAGTTCGTCATGAAACGATAGCGCGAAGTCGTCAGAGCCGGAGGCGGACGGCTTCGAGCGTCGGAGATTGGATAGGCGCTGTTGCCGCACCCGATGCCAGAGGCGTTCGATAAGCGTCGTCGAAGCGAATGCGCCGCTGTGCATGAGGAGTGGGTGAGCAACCGGGAAGGCGTCACGGTCGAGCGCGGACAGGATCAGCTTCTCCTGGTCGGAGTGACCGCATCTCTGGATCGCCGCGCGCAACTTCTGCTCCGCTTCCTCACAGAGACTCCGCAGAAGACGATGCAGCATCGCTCGGTCGTGAGGGTCGAGGACATTCCCACGACCATGGAACAGGTCGTCGATGACCTGCTGTATGGTTGCCCTGCCGGAGCCCGACCGGGTCTGAGCAATGCTCAGGAGTTGCTGCGCCTGTAGGTCAGGATCATCAAGCTTCACCGCTTTCACCAAATCCGTCAGTGGTTGATTGGCGGCGCGGCGGCGCCGCTCGTGCAAGTTGTTTGGCAAAACCTACCAAGACTTTAACGAAGCAATTTATCGTAACCTTGTGGTTCGATCCTAAGCTGGGGCGATGCCGAGGATGCTCCGCAGACACGGCTGCATTCACCGTCCCCCCCGGTCGAGAAGGCACCTGCGCTGCAGCACCCGACGCCCGCGGATGATTTGGAAACTGTTGCAGACCATCGGCGGTCGGATGAGGTCACGCTCGATGGGAGCCGGTGCCACAATCAGGGCAGTTAATGCCCGCTCAACCTGTAGGGTTCAGAGTGTCGAACGGGTGACGCGACCCCGCCCCGCTGAAGGTGCAGGGGAGAAGACGATGTCCCCCGTGGAAACTGAGATGGCCCGCGAACTCGCTTCGGAATACGAGCTGATCCTCCGATTGCCGCTGCCGGCGCTGGTCGTCGATGATCAGGGTCTGATCGTCAGCGCCAACGTTGCCGCTGCGGCATGTTTCGCCTGTGAGGTTGAGAGCCTGCCAGGAAGTTCGCTGCGGCTCATGGCACTGGAGCCGCTGCGGCTCGACGAGCTTCTCGAAACGCGTAGGACAGCCGAGCTGGCGTTCCATGGGGGAGGCGGGAAGACGTGCTGGCTTGAGCTTTCCATTGTGCGCGACCTTCCGACGGCGACGAGCCTTCTGATCGGCGTCGATCAGACGGAACGACGAGCGGCTCAGGATGCGCTGATCGAGGAGCGAGATCGCTACCTCGACATGATGAGCGCGGTCTCCGACGTGTTCCACGAACTGCACGGAGCACCGGAAGGTCAGATCAGGATCTTCGTGCCGAAGCGTGAGAACGGCGCAGTGACGCTGACCGAATTTCAGACCGAATGGCCGGGGGCGGCAACCGACCGAACATACGATCCCGATGGCTTCGAAGCATGGATGGACACCCTCGCGGCGCATCGTCCTTATCGCAACTATGTCCATCGCATCCACCTGAAGGATGGTCGGGCGCGCTATCTGCGCGCAAGCGGTGTTCCCTACTACAAGGATGGCGTCTTTCAGGGATATCGCGGCGTCAGCGTCGATGTCACGGCGCAAATCGCCGCCGAAGGTGCGCTCCAGGAGAGCACAGATGAGCTTCGGCGAAGCAGGCATCATCTGGAGCGGGCTCAACAGGTCGCCGCAATTGGCAGTTCCGAGCGCGACCTGGTGACCGGCCGGGAGGAATGGTCAGCGGAGTTCTATCGGATCTTGGGTGTGGATCCACTTACGTTCGCACCCGACATCCACAAGGTCATCGAGATGGTTCATCCAGATGACCGAGCGCTGGCGCGTGGGGCTATCTCGATCGCGGAGGAGGGACGGCGGCCCCGACCGGGCGAGTTCCGGCTGTTGCGACCGGACGGGAAGATCCGCCGGATCTTCTGCGACATGGACGTCGAGGTCGGCGTCGCGGGTCGGCCTTTGCGCATCCACGTGATCTTCAGGGACGTGACGGAGCTCCGGGCGGCAGAGCAGATCACGCGCGATCAGAAGGATGCTGCCGAGCGTGCGAACGAAGCCAAGTCCCAGTTCCTGGCGAATATGAGCCATGAGATCCGCACTCCGATGAACGGCATCCTCGGAATGAACGGCCTGCTCTTGAGGACTGAGTTGTCGGATGATCAGCGCGAGTTCGCTACAGCGGTGAACGACAGCGCAGAGGCGCTGCTCTCCCTCATCGACTGTGTTTCGGCGTGCAAGTTTGACCCCCTTGGCGGGGGTATCGGCGTTCAAAAATGACCCCCTGCTGGTGACGTTGATCAGACTGCCCACCG
>NZ_JBEPTK010000040.1 GCF_040549485.1 Constrictibacter sp. MBR-5 | reverse complement strand
CCTGGCGCAGGCTTCAGACGCGGAGACGCGCCGGGATCGTCTGGCGGAATTGAACGTCGTCGAAGGCGTCCGCCGTCTCGCGGAGACACCGATCCTCCAGCGCGCCTGGGGCCGTGGAGCGGATCTCCGAGTGCACGGACTCATCTACGGCCTGAAAAACGGACGTCTCGCCGATCTCGACTGCACGATCGGTCCGAGCCGTTTCCGGGGGGAGGCGGCTGAGTAATGCGCCTGTCAAGCAGCCTTATGGTTCGGATCGAAGGGCTGACGATGTTTGAGCATGGTCCAGACGACGGTGACGCGCCTGCGGGCCAGGGCGATGAGGGCCTGGGTGTGGTGTTTCCCTTCGCGCCGCTTGCGATCGTAGAAGGCCTTGGAGAGGGGATCCCTGATCGAGACGGCGCAGAAGGCGGACTGGTAGAAGACGCGCTTGAGCGCCTTGTCGCCGCCGAAGGCGCGCCGAAGCGCCCGGGCCTTGCCGGACTGGCGGAGGATCGGCGCGAGGCCAGCGGCCGCGGCGAGGGCGTCGGCGGAGCGGAACCTGGCGGTGTCGCCTGCCGCGGCGATGAACTCGGCCGCCAGCACCGCCCCCATCCCCGGCAGGCTCTGGATGAGGGCGCCGTCAGGGTGGCGCTGCAGGAGCTCCTGCAGTTCCCTGTCGAGCCGGCAGATCCTGTCGCGTGCGGCGAGCGCCTCTTCGGCGAGTTCGCGCACCAGGCGGGCAACGGCGGCTTCGCCGGGAACGACGGTACGCTGGGCCCTGGCGCAGGCGAGCGCCAGCTCGGCGAGGCGATCCGGTTCGCGCAGGTTGGGGGTCTTGGCCAGATGCTTTGCGATCCTGGTTCGCCCGGCCGCCCTGATCTCGCCGGGCGTGACGAAGCGGGTGAGCAGGGCGAGCGGGCCCTTGGCGGTGACGTCGAGGCCACGCTCGAGGCCGGGATGGATCGACGACAGGAGCTGACGCAGCCGCGACAGGCGCCGGGTTTGGTCCTGGACGAGGTCGCGGCGGCGGCCGACCAGGAGCCGGATGGCGATGGTCGTCTCCTCGTCCGGCCGGATCGGCCGCAGATCCAGCCTGGTGCGCACAAGGTCGGCGATGGTGCGGGCGTCGCGCGGGTCGGACTTGCTCTCACCGCCGACATAGCCGTGCCCGGCCCTGTTCACCGCAAGGCCCGGCACGTGGACGAGGTCGAAGCCGTCCGCGAGAAGGAGGGCCTCGAGGAAGCTGGCGATCGAGCCGGTCACGTCGAGGCCGATCCTGACCGGGCCCAGCCGGTGCAGCTCGGCGACAAGGCCGTCCAGATCCTCCTGCGTGTTGCGAACCGCCCGATCGAGCACCACGCGAGCATCCTGCTCGACCGCACACACCCAATGCACGTCCTTGGCGACGTCGATCCCCACTGCGATGGCCATGCGTCCTCCCGCGAGCCGGTTGCCCTTCCACGCAGCCCCGGTCGCGCCGGCATCGCCTTACGTAGCCATCAACGGCATCGAGCAATCAGCGGTCGGACCAAGGTGGCGATGCAGGTGGCCCAGCCGCCGGAGCCATCAGGGACAGCGCGAATGACAGCCATGCCCGCATCGCCTGCGCTCCAGCAATCTGGCCGAACATCGTCCGGAGCGCATCATGGAGGTAAGGCGGAATGACGGTACTGCGAAAGATCGACGGCTCGGGTTGCGGCTGCGACGCTTCCGGCCATGCGGCATCGCTGATCGAGGTTGGCGAAGCGCTGAAGCGGATCGTCGAGCATGTGCGCCCCGTCCTGCAGGAAGAGACCGTGCCGCTGGCGTATGCGGGGGGGCGCGTGCTTTCCAAATCAGTGGTATCCCGCGCTGCGGTACCGCCCTTCGATACCGCAGCGATGGACGGTTTTGCGGTCGACACCGCAGCCTTAGCAGGCGACGGACCGTGGCGGCTTGAGGTTTGCGCCAGGGTGGCAGCCGGACAGACGCCCGATGCGCCGGCCTCCGGCACCACCGCTGTGCGCATCTTCACCGGCGCGCGCGTCCCGCGGGGGGCGGATGCCGTCGTGGCGCAGGAAGAGGCGGGCAATGAGGGCCGCCACGTCATCCTGCGGCGGCGTCCCACGCCGGGACTGAACATCCGTCGTACCGGTGAGGACATGGTCGCGGACGCTTCGATCCTGCGGGCAGGCACACGCCTTGGGTCGCGCGAGATCGCGGCCACCGCGGCGGCCGGATGCGGCAGCGTGCAGGTGTTCCGCCCCGTCCGTGTCGCACTGCTCGTTACCGGTACCGAGATCCGGCAGGCGGGGCGGGCATGCGGCGATGCCGAGATATGGGACGTCAACACGCCGATGCTGCGCGCCGCTCTGACGGGCGCCTCGGTCGATTTGGTCGACGTTCGACAGGCATCCGACGACCGGACGGGCCTGCGGACCCGTCTCCGCACGATGATGTCGAAGGTAGACCTTATCGTCACCACCGGCGGAATTTCGGTCGGCGAAGAGGACAATATGAAGCCGGCGTTCCGTGCGCTCGACGGCCAGATCATTTTCAGCGGCGTGGCATTGAAGCCGGGCAAGCCGGTGACCTTCGGGCGCCTGAAGGAGACCTCATGGCTGGGCCTCCCAGGCAATCCCGCCGCGGCGTTCATCACCTGGCAGCTGTTCGGGACGGTCCTTCTTCGGCTGCTGTCGGGTATGTCCTGCGGGGCGGCGCTCAGGCGCCCTGTCCTGCTCGGACACGATATCCGCCGTAAGCCGGGACGCTGCGAACTGCGGCCGGCTTCTATCGCGGCATACGACGACCTCGGGCGCCCGGTCGCGCAATTCCTGGACGCGACCCACCCGGATCGGGTGGCCAAGCTGCCGCTCGCCGATGGCATGCTGGTCATTCCCGCGGACGCCGAACACCTAGTGAAGGGCACGCTCGTAGAATTTGTGCCATTCTGCGAATCTTGAGGGCAATGGATATGAACATCGCCTACACCATGACGCCCGGACGGGGCGACACCGACCTACTCCTCCTCAAGTTCGCTGCAAGTGTGGCGGCGAAAGGATTGAGGGCCTGCGGCACAGTTCAGATCAACGCGCTTCGACAAGACGCTGGTCCGTGCGATATGAGCGTGAAAGTCCTGCCCGACGGTCCCGTCCTCCGAATCTCGCAGCCCTTGGGGGCCGGTGCGCGGGGTTGCCGTCTCGATCCGGCGGCATTGGAAGACGCCGTCGGGCTGGTGTCCAGCAGCCTCGTCCATGGTGCCGATATCCTGATCGTGAACAAATTCGGAAAGCACGAGGCGGAAGGACGCGGATTCCGAGGCGCCATCGCCGATGCGCTATCGATGGATATCCCAGTTCTCGTCGGCCTCAACGCGTTGAACAAAAATGAGTTCGAAAAGTTTGCGTCGGATGCTGCCGTCGCGCTGCCTCCGGATGAAGCAGCATTGCTCACTTGGCTAGAGGCGACGGTGCGGGCAGCGAATTTTGTGTCAATGCCGAGGTAGCGACTCTGCTCTTCAGACCCAGAGAAGGGCAGCCATTCGGTCGATCGCGAAACGAATGTCAACTCGCCACTCCGGTGCCGCACTTCGGGCATCGCATTCGCCGGCGGA
>NZ_JBEPTK010000039.1:2500-5792 GCF_040549485.1 Constrictibacter sp. MBR-5 | reverse complement strand
CGGCTTTGCTGTTGAAAAAGTTGATAGAATGGAAGGGATGCGCGGGCGGCGCTGCGTCGAGCGATCGGCGTAACGGTTCGTCATGCGTATCCTGGAGACAGGTTCTGGCCTCCTGCGAAGGGGGTTGGATGATACGCTTGCGATGAATTGGGACGCTCCGAGCGTGCCCGTGGAAAGAGGCCTTTTGGGGTCTCGGCCCGTGGGTGCGATCAACTTGAGAGTTTGATCCTGGCTCAGAACGAACGCTGGCGGCATGCCTAACACATGCAAGTCGCACGGTCCTTTCGGGGGCAGTGGCGAACGGGTGAGTAACGCGTGGGAACCTGCCCTGGAGTGGGGGATAACCGCTGGAAACGGTGGCTAATACCGCATGTGCCCTGAGGGGCAAAGCAGCAATGCGCTCTGGGAGGGGCCCGCGTCCGATTAGCTAGTTGGTGGGGTGACGGCCTACCAAGGCGACGATCGGTAGCTGGTCTGAGAGGATGATCAGCCACACTGGGACTGAGACACGGCCCAGACTCCTACGGGAGGCAGCAGTGGGGAATATTGGACAATGGGCGCAAGCCTGATCCAGCAATGCCGCGTGCGTGATGAAGGCCTTCGGGTTGTAAAGCGCTTTCGCCCACGACGATGATGACGGTAGTGGGAGAAGAAGCCCCGGCTAACTCCGTGCCAGCAGCCGCGGTAATACGGAGGGGGCTAGCGTTGTTCGGAATTACTGGGCGTAAAGGGTGCGTAGGCGGCTGTCCAAGTCGGGTGTGAAAGCCCCGGGCTCAACCCGGGATGTGCATCCGAGACTGAATGGCTTGAGTTCGGGAGAGGTGAGTGGAATTCCCAGTGTAGAGGTGAAATTCGTAGATATTGGGAAGAACACCGGTGGCGAAGGCGGCTCACTGGACCGACACTGACGCTGAGGCACGAAAGCGTGGGGAGCAAACAGGATTAGATACCCTGGTAGTCCACGCCGTAAACGATGTGCGCTAGACGTGGGGAGTTCGGCTCTCCGTGTCGTAGCCAACGCGATAAGCGCACCGCCTGGGGAGTACGGCCGCAAGGTTAAAACTCAAAGGAATTGACGGGGGCCCGCACAAGCGGTGGAGCATGTGGTTTAATTCGACGCAACGCGCAGAACCTTACCAGCCTTTGACATGTCCGTCGCGGCTCCCTGAGAGGGGAGCTTTCGGTTCGGCCGGACGGAACACAGGTGCTGCATGGCTGTCGTCAGCTCGTGTCGTGAGATGTTGGGTTAAGTCCCGCAACGAGCGCAACCCTCATCCTTAGTTGCCATCGGGTTATGCCGGGCACTCTAGGGAAACTGCCGGTGACAAGCCGGAGGAAGGCGGGGATGACGTCAAGTCCTCATGGCCCTTATAGGCTGGGCTACACACGTGCTACAATGGCATCTACAGTGGGCAGCGAAGGGGCGACCTGGAGCGAATCCCCAAAAGATGTCTCAGTTCGGATTGCACTCTGCAACTCGGGTGCATGAAGTCGGAATCGCTAGTAATCGCGGATCAGCATGCCGCGGTGAATACGTTCCCGGGCCTTGTACACACCGCCCGTCACACCATGGGAGTTGGTTCTACCCGAAGCCGGTGCGCTAACCGCAAGGAGGCAGCCGACCACGGTAGGGTCAGCGACTGGGGTGAAGTCGTAACAAGGTAGCCGTAGGGGAACCTGCGGCTGGATCACCTCCTTTCTAAGGATGCCGTCGAGGCGCCCTGCTCACAGGGCGGCTGGACAGCAATCCAAAAATGCCGACGTAGCGCCGCCGGCGCATCCCTTCCAGACGAACGACGGCCGCATGGCCGCGCAGGACGATGGTCCGGCGCGGCCGCGGTTTGTGCGGGCTTTTGCCCGCGTCGTTCATTGGGCTGGTAGCTCAGTTGGTTAGAGCGCGCGCTTGATAAGCGTGAGGTCGAAGGTTCAAGTCCTTCTCGGCCCACCATTTTGCCGGCCGACCTTCGGTCGGCTGAACGCGCCGGTGGCGCGTTCGGAGGCAAAATCCGGCGCGCTTGCGCGACGGGCGCACGGTTCCGGGTTCGGGTCGGGTGTCCTCCGGGTCCTTCGGGATGGCGGGCCTCGGACGTGGCGAGCCGACCAGCGGGGGCGTAGCTCAGCTGGGAGAGCGCCGGCTTTGCAAGCCGGAGGTCATCGGTTCGATCCCGTTCGCCTCCACCACCCTGCCGGTCTGCCACGGGCAGACCGAATGCGCCGGTGGCGCGTTCGGAGGCGGGGTCCGGAGCCCTTTAGGGCGACGGGCGCACAGGCCCCGATGGGTGGCCTGGACGGGGAGCGGCTTCGGCCGATCCGCTGCCGACATTATATAGAGTGCGTTATTCGTTAGACCCTTTATGCGGTCATGAGATCCGGGGCGACGTTCATCGTCGCTTCGTTGCTGTTCGACATGGTGAAGAGGAGGAAGGCATCGTGCCGTTGGGCGCGTGGGGAGACCCGCGGCGTCTTCGAAGGCGCGGTGCCTGGAACATGACGCGGTGACGCGGCATCGTTCCGCATGAAGCCGGACGCCTGGCGTCCCGGTATCCGAGGGCACTGCCTTCGGGTGACGGGCGGTCGGGGGTTGCGGTGGATGTGGGCGGTGACGTGTCGTCTTCGCTGAGACATGTTCCGATGCGGGAGACGGGAGGATCTTCGGATCCGCCTTGCCCCTGCTCGGGACGTGGACGATCTCTCAAGCAACGAAGGGCATCTGGTGGATGCCTTGGCGCCAAGAGGCGATGAAGGACGTGGCACGCTGCGAAAAGCTTCGGGGAGCTGCGAGCAAGCTTTGATCCGAAGATGTCCGAATGGGGAAACCCGGCCCTTTTAGGGTCATCCTTCACTGAATCCATAGGTGAAGGAGGCGAACCCGGTGAACTGAAACATCTCAGTAGCCGGAGGAAAGGAAATCAACCGAGACTCCGCTAGTAGTGGCGAGCGAACGCGGACCAGGCCAGTGGCCTGCGCTTAAGAACCGGAACGGTCTGGAAAGGCCGGCCATAGCGGGTGACAGCCCCGTACGGGTAGAAAGAGCGCAGGTCCTCGAGTAGGGCGGGGCACGTGAAACCCTGTCTGAACATGGGGGGACCACCCTCCAAGCCTAAGTATTCCTTGGCGACCGATAGCGAACCAGTACCGTAAGGGAAAGGTGAAAAGCACCCCGACGAGGGGAGTGAAATAGACCTGAAACCGGATGCCTACAAGCAGTCGGAGCCGCCTCGCGCGGTGACGGCGTACCTTTTGTATAATGGGCCAGCGAGTTAGTGTATCGAGCAAGCTTAAGTCGATAGAC
>NZ_JBEPTK010000038.1 GCF_040549485.1 Constrictibacter sp. MBR-5 | reverse complement strand
GCCGGTGGGCAGTCTGATCAACGTCACCAGCAGGGGGTCATTTTTGAACGCCGATACCCCCGCCAAGGGGGTCAAACTTGCACGCCGAAACACAGTCAGCACTTTCCTGGGCGGTGACGAGATCACCTCGAAGGCCCGCACGATGCAGGCCCTGGTGCAGGTGGCCCAGGTCGTGGCCCAGGCACCAAACGCCATCGGTTATGGCAACGCCGCCAGCATCACCGATGCCGTCGCTGTCGTTCCCGACGTCGTGGTTAAGCAGCCGCTCGGCCTTGCCACCAAAGGGGCGCCGAATGCCGACGTCCAGAAGCTGATCGCCGCAACCGCCAAGTACGGCGCGTCGGTCCAGTGAAATGGAGGGCGGCCTCGGGCCGCCCTCTGTGGCGACGACGAAAACCCAATCCAGTGGCGGTGTCGGACATGTTTAAGCGGCTATCTGTCGGGGCGAAGCTGGGCGGAACGGTAGGCGCGGCGCTTCTGGCGCTGTGCATCATGGGTGGTCTTGCAGTCTTCGCGTCGCACAAGATCGGCAGCCTCGGACATGAGCTTCATGTCGAGGCGATGTCGCTGTCTGACGCCGAGCAGGCGATGGCGGTCGCAGTGGAGCGCGCCGTAGGAGAGGTCAATGCTGCGCCCTCGGAGCTTGATCTCGAATTACTGAAAGCCAGACAGAACCGGCTGAACAATCAGTTGGATGTCGTCAGGAAGGTGCTGACCGACACTCTGTCGGGGGTCGCGTTTGAGGGTTTCAAGGCCGGAGCCAGCGCCATAGCCGGCGCGCTGGACGAGTTCCAGGCTGCGTCGACGATCGTATTCGATAAGACAGCGGCCTTTGCTCAGCCGGAGGCAATCGAGGCTCTCTCCAAAAATGTTCTCCCGGCGCAGGCTGCCTTGCAGGCTGCACTCGAACAGTTCGCCTCTATCGCGCAGCAGAGCAGCGAGGTCAAAGCGGCTGAGATCGCGACCGCCATCGCGGTCGTCGACGCGGCTGTGATTGCTATTTCGGTAGCGCTCGTCATAGGCATCGCTACCCTCGGCTACACCACCGTTTCACGAGGGGTGGTCCGCCCGGTGGCCGGGATGACGAAGGCGATGCAGGACCTCGCGGGTGGTGACGCGAGCACGAATATCCCGGGTATAGGCCGGCGTGATGAAGTTGGCGACATGGCTGCCGCCGTCCAAGTCTTCAAAGACAACATGATCACGGCGGAGAGACTCGCCACCGAGCAACGGATCGAGCAGCAGCGGAAAGAGGCTCGGCAGGCTGCGATCGAAAAGCATATTGAGGATTTCGACCATACCTTCTCGCAGATGATCGCCGTGTTGTCGGCAGCATCGCAGGGAATGCAGGCAACAGCTCAGGAGATGTCGGAAACCGCTGTAGAGTCGACACGGCAGGCATCTGCGATCGCAGCAGCCTCCGAGCAGGCGTCGGGCAACGTGCAGACGGTGGCCAGCGCCGCCGAAGAACTGTCCTCTTCGATCAGCGAGATCGGGCGGCAGGTTTCCGAATCGACCCGCGCCGCCGGTCAGGCAGTGCAGGACACGCGGGATACCGGCGAGCAGGTGCAGGCTCTCCACGAAGCGGCGCAGAGAATCGGAGAGGTCATAAAGCTGATCTCCGCCATCGCCAGCCAGACCAATTTGTTAGCGCTCAACGCCACCATCGAGGCTTCGCGAGCCGGAGAGGCCGGCAAGGGCTTTGCGGTTGTCGCCTCGGAGGTGAAATCGTTGGCCACGCAGACAGCGAAGGCCACAGATGAGATCAGCATTCAGGTGACGGCAATCCAGAGCGCGACGGAAGGCGCGGTGAGGGCGATCCGCACCATCGACGCGACGATCGGTCAGGTCAGCGAAATTGCGACTACCATAGCGTCGGCAGTGGAGCAGCAGGGAGCAGCAACCAAGGAAATCGCCTTCAACGTTCAGGAAGCGGCAACCGGCACCGCACAGGTGTCGTCCAGCAGTGTCGGCGTGGCGGAAGCGGCGAACGCAACCGGTGCCGCCGCCGCAAAAGTGCTCGGCTCTTCGGAGGAGCTTACTAGGCAGTCGGACGCCCTTCGCAACCAAGTGGACAGCTTTATCGCGAAGATTCGTGCCGCCTAACTGGCCGTTGCCGGTGTCTTCGAGGAAGCTGGGGCGAGCTTCCTCGATGTCGACCTCGAATGCGCCCGCCGCCGGCGCCGGGTCGAACGATCGGGGACAGGCGCTTCCGTAATGCAACGACCGTGCGGCGCTTCGGATGCTCGCTATTCGGAACGCTGTGGAACGGCAAGGACATCGCACTCGATATCGCGCAGGACGGCTTCAGCGACGCTCCCGAGAAGAAAGCGCGCGGCCCCTGTCAATCCGCGCGTCCCTATGATCAGGAGATCGGGCTTCTCCTTGTCGACGCGCTTCTTGATCGAGAGGAAGGGCGGCCCTTCCTCCAGTGCTATGCGCATCGCAGGCGTTCCCAGGCCCAGGTTCGCCAGGAACGATGTGACATTACGGCGCGCCTCGGCCATCTCGTGTGCCACATGCTCCTTGACCTTGTCCCGCGCCACGTTCGCGTAGATCAACATACTCTTCGCCATAGGCTCGAAGGCATGCAGGAGAAGGACATCCGCGCCGTCGAGGAAGCCGAGTTCCTCAGCAGTGCGCAGCGCATGGGCCGACGCGTCGGATAGGTCGGTCGTCGCCATGATGCGGCGATAAGGGCCGACCGGAACGTTGTTCACCATGAGCACCGGATGATGCCCCGTCCGCATGACCCGCTCGACCGTCGTTCCGACGAAGATATCACGAAGGATCTGCCTGCGATGAGCGCCAAGGGCGATCAGATTGGCCTCGGTCGCTACCGCACTGCGGACGATCTCATCGAAAGGGTCTCCAGCCCTGATCAGCGCCAGGGGTTCCACACCCGCCGCTTCCCGTAGTGCCGATGCCTGGGACCGGAGCAGCGCTTCGCCTTGCCGCGTTTCCTGTTCCACCATCTCAAGAGGCTGATCGTCGTCGACGATGTGCAACAACCGCAGTTCGGCACCATGCTCGCGACACAGCCGCGCTGCGCGCGCCACCGCCCGTTCGGAGCGGCCCGAAAAATCCGTCGCTGCTAGCAGCCTCTTGATTCCCATTGCGACCTCCTCCGCGAGAAACCTTTCCTGCTCAGTCGGCGGCCGGTATCGCCGCAACTTAGAGCGCTCACGCCTAGTGCAGCATCGCTTGATCGCATGCTCCGGTAGACTGGCAGGAACCTCTGTCGCCAACCAGGCCGCCGCAGCAACAGCCGCAGGGGGAGCGCGGTGGGCGATATCGCCCGCTTTACAGCGAAATTGCCGCACTCACCGCATAGGGGGCACTCCCCTCGGAGGATGCCCTGACATGCCGATGCGGAGGCGGCACGCCCGCGATTCGCAATTCTCTGTCGATCTCGCTGAGCACCGAATCCCGGCAATCGATGTCGTCATCAAAGTGTCCGATCCAGTAGCGAACCGCATAAACGATTCCATCCGGTTCGTAGGCCAGCAGCCGGACATCTGTCGGATGGTCGCTGCGGATCAATGGCGACTGTGCCGCTGCGGTGGAGAGTATCTCCCTCGCCCGCGATGCAGGCGTGCCGTGGTCGAGAGTTACCTCAACCTGGGCGCGGTATTGCGGCTTCGGTGCGCTAAAGTTGGTCAGCACCTGCCGCGCGATCACGCTGTTCGGCAAAGCCATATAAGTCGAATCGCGCGTGAGCACGCGCGTGGTTCGCCAGCCGATTTCTACGACCCGCCCCTTCACCAGCCCGTGAATATCGACACTATCACCGATTCGAAATGGGCCTTCGACGCCGAGTGCCACGCCGGACAGAACGTCTGCCACCACGTTCCGAATAGCAAACCCGACCACGGCAAGAATCAGTCCCGAACTCGCCAGGGCGCCGGAGGCCGACTGCCCGAGGACAAGCGTCAGCGTGGCGATGAGCGCGATTAGAAAAAACGCAGCGGACAACAGATCCTGGAGGAGTTTCGGCGCCCTCCTGCGATCCTGCCTGCCTCGCCCCAGCACGACCCCAACCAGGCGGCCGCCCAGCCATGCCAGTGAGAAGTAGCAGAGCCCAGCAAGAATGACGCGCACACCCTGGGGTTGTTCATTGAGAGAGAATGATGCGAATGCCTCAGCCTGGAAGGCGTGGGCAATCAAGCCGATGATAGAGAATATTACCGGCCATAAGATGCGTCCGAAGAATGTCTTGCGCATGGCTGCTCTCGCAAATCCGCATCCCGGTGCGGCTGTATGAGCCGCACCGGCTAATGAACTATCTCGCCGTTGACGAACGGCGCTCGCCGACCCCGGCGCTCGGAGATCCGACCGGCGCCGATCGCGGCCCCTGGTCTTCTACGACCCGATTTTCGATCGGGAGGCCGCTTCTGGTTGAAAAGCGACGGAGTGTAGGGTGAGAGAGGCGACACTCCCGTCATGGCGGAAAAACTGCCCGGTTTGCCCGCCTCGCATGCCAAGAAGCGCTAAGCCGAGCAATGTCATTACGGAAATGGTCAATCCCACCGTCGTTTGCTCAGGGCGTAGAATGAGGATGCGGGACTGTTGGCCAAGCGCGCCGGCCGAAAATATGACTCGGCTGTTGGCGGTAGCGACATCATCCGCTATCGCTGCGACCGGTTGTACATCAGCATCGGCAAGCTTGGCCGAAGCGTAAGCAGGGAACAGGTGAAAATATTCACCTTCCGTGAGCGCCTCCAGTAAACGCAATTCAAGCGCCGCATAATCGCGACTTGTCAAAGTCGACCGAATGGGTCTTTCGATCGCGCCGCCCATGGAGGAGGCTGAGCGCTCAGGATTCCCAATACCATCTCGACCGCACAGTACTTGGTTGCTGGCGCGGCCCGCGTCGCCAGTGATGCGATTGATATCGAACATGACTCTTCCCCACAGATAGGTAACTATCTGACAATAGCGCGTTGTCGTCTCTGTTGAGGCCCCCGGTGCGAAGGTGGCGCGGACGCGCCTACGCAGACCGGGGCAGGGAGCCTGCGACCAGCGATCCTGCGAAAAGCAGGAACTTTCTTGGGGGTGAGGCTAGAATCATGGCGTTTTCAAAGTGGGCCAGCGCACTGCACTTTTCAATGTGCCGATGCAGCAGGAGTGAGACGGTGACTGACGCCGGTGGCTTCAGTTGACGAATCCCGGAACTGGGATAGACGTCCTACCAGTCAGAACGACATGGAGGGCAAGGTGCCGATCAAGCTGAAGTTCGCGGAAGTCTCCCGCGCGACGTCGACGACTGCGCGCATGCGCAGCCCCCGCGACGTCATCGTCGGTGCGCTGAACGAACAGATCGCACTGGCGCAGGCCACGATGCGCGGTGAGGCGTTCACGGTCGAACGGCTGGTCTACCAGAAGGGCGAGAAGGGCAAGGTGGCCAAGAGGGTCACGCCGCGTCAGTGGTGGTTCGAGACGGACGGGAAGTTCTTCGGCGAACTGCGTTTCGGCAATGGCCCGGTCGATCTGTCCGGCAAGGGCCTGACCGCCTTCGAGTGCGGAACGGCGCTGTCGGACGTCGTCGCCATCTTCGAGAAGCTGCGCGACGCCGTCGGTGTGGGCGAGTTCGACGCGCAGATCGCCCAGGCGCGGGAGAAGGCGATCCGCAAGGCGGCTGCCTGACCACTGCAGCCTGCCCCCCTTCCGCGTGCGATTACTTGGCGCGGAAGCGGGGCAGGGCGGTCATGCACACTTCCTGCACAGCCAGAAATCGGCCTGTAAACCATTGATGAAAAACGCGAAAATCCTCGCCCCTTACCTTGCCAACGTGAGGGTCGAGGGTTCGAATCCCTTCTCCCGCTCCAAGTTTTCGGAGCAATATCAAGGCGC
>NZ_JBEPTK010000037.1 GCF_040549485.1 Constrictibacter sp. MBR-5 | reverse complement strand
AGCAGAGATGGCGCCCGCAGGGCCGGGGGCAGAGCCGCCGAGAAGTAGGATGGGGATGGGGCCTCCAAGTGAGCCGCCGGGTTCGGTATCGATCACCGAGGGGCACGTCGGGCGTCGAGATTGAACCATCGGAGAGCCGTGCATCGTCCATCGTCGATGCATCGGCAGGTTCGCGATGACCGCGTGCCGGGCAGGGAGCGCCCCGCCGTTTGATTTGCCGATCGACGAAATCCATCCGGACTTCCCGTTCAGTCGGGAGTCGCTACCGGCTGTTGCCCCAGACACTGCCAGAGCGCCCTCCGGGCATCGCCGGGAAGGGGATCAGATGAACCAAGGCGGCGCCCCCCCCCCCATGCCCGGCCGAGGTGCCGCTCATCTCAGCGCGCGCCCGATGCTTCCCAGGAAACTTGAGGGGGCGGGAGGCGACCTTCATCGATCTCTGTCAGGCGATCTGCAAGCGCCGACATCCGCGATGCTGATCGGGATCAACGCCTTGGACTGCGCGATGATGGGCGCCACGCTACGCATCGAGATTCTCACGATTTGCCCGGCACTATCGCAGGTGATCCGCCCCACAGTTCCTCGCGGCTTCGTTCGCGCGTGGTCGTGGCGATCGGCGAAGGCTTTCGAACCTCGCCGCCGTACTTCAGGCTGTGTTTCGGCGTGCAAGTTTGGCTCTGACTCATTTTCGATGCAGTTTGGTAGCTGAGTGGCGCTGGTTCACCAAGGGGATCAGCATCATGGCTCCAGGCATGCGTATCGGATCGCCGCGACCCTGCTGCGCATGGTGAAGCAGGCGGGGCGGCGGGTGGAAGGCGGGGTGGAGATTCCCTTCGCCATATCGCGCCAGGAACTCGCCGAGATGACCGCGACCACGCTCTTCACGGTCAATCGCACGCTCGCCGCATGGGAACAGGAGGGCATCGTCAGCGGCAAGCGGTCGAGCCATCTGGTGATCGCCAAGCCGCACCGGCTGGTGCAGATCGCGGAACAGGCCTGATCGCGCGTCGCGCGTTTGCGCCGGCGCAAACTCGTTGCCCCGACCACAGCCTAGCATGTGCCGTCGAGGCGCGTGATGGAGGTGGCGAGATGTCTTCCGCTCGGTTGGACGGGATGATGGTGGCGGAGGTGATGGAGCGATGGCCGGTCAGCATCGGCGTGTTCAACAGACGCCGCATGGCCTGCCCGGGCTGCGTCATGGCGCCATTCATGACGGTTGCGGAGGCCGCGATCTCCTACGGTCTGTCGCCTGAGGAACTGGAGGCTGATCTGGTCGAGGCGATGGAGGATCGCGCGGCGGGTGCAGGTCGCGAGGAGCCGGGCCGATGACCCACACCGTTCAGACGGGTGCGGTGTCGCCGGACGCCGACCGGCGCCTGCCGCCTCCGGTGTTCTGCCTCGGCTTCCGACCGTTCTTCCTGCTGGGTGCCATTTGGGCATTGGTCGCCATCGCCCTGTGGCTCGCCGCGCTGTCCGGCGCATTAGCCATCGGTGGCCCCTACGGTGCGCTGGGGTGGCACGCGCACGAGATGATCTATGGCTTCGCGGCGGCCATCCTCGCGGGATTCCTCCTGACGGCGGTGCCCGGCTGGACGATGCAGCCCAAACTCGGCGCCGGCGGCCTCGCGGCGCTAGCCGCGCTCTGGGTCGCCGGACGCTTCGTCATGGCCTCCGCGGACATCGTGGGCGTTCCCGCCGCGGCGGCGATCGACCTGCTGTTCCTCGTTTTGGTGCTGGCGCGAACGGCATCGCAGATCGTGGCCAGCCGAAACTGGCGCAGCCTGCCCATCGCTGCGGCTCCGGCGGTGCTCCTGGGCGGCAATCTGCTGTTCCACCTGGGGGCGGCCGGCTTCGTTCAGACCTCCGGCCTCGAGAATCGCCTCGGCATTGCCGTCTATGTGTTCCTGGTGGCGACGATCGGCGGGCGTATCATCCCGACCTTCACGCGCAACTGGCTGAAGAAGCGCGCGGCCGCGGGGACCATGCCGCCCGATGCGTCTCGGTTTGATGTCGGGGTCGTGCTGGTCACGCTCGCGACGCTGGTTCTTTGGGTGTCGTCGCCAGAGGGCCCGATCCTCGCGGCGACCGCGACTGTCGCTGCCTCCGGCCATCTTGCCCGCCTGCTGCGCTGGAAGGGCTTGCGGACCGGCAGCGAGCCGCTCGTGTGGATCCTGCATGTCGCCTACGCCTGGATGCCCGTCTCATTCTGTCTCGTCGCGGCCGCCGCATACGACCCGGTCACGGTGCCGGGGAGCGCGGTCGTGCACGCCCTGACGGCGGGCGTCATCACGACCATGATGTTCGCGATCATGACGCGGGCAACGCTCGGTCATACGGGGAGGCCGCTCATCGCCGACAGATGGACGACCGCCGCGTATGTGATGATCGTCGGTGCTGCAGTGTGCCGAGTTTCCGCCGCACTGCTCGACTCGCTCTATATGCATCTTCTGACGTGTTCTGGCCTACTGTGGGTGAGCGCGTTCTTCATCTATCTGGCATCTTATGGGCCGAAGCTCCTCGGAGAACCGTGGGCCGTGTCCGCCGCCGGTGCTCCCGCCGCCGCACCGCCGAGCTGATTCCCGCGGAAACGAAGATCGTGCATGGCGGCGTTCCACGGCAGAATTGTGCCGACGCCGCCGCCAAGCGCACCATCTCCGCCGACTCCAGGCAGAAGACCCTGCTCGGCGAAGTCCTATCCAACGCTATTGGACGCATCGCAAGGACACGCCGGTGTGCTGCAGGTTCAATCGGCGCAGATCTAGAGCAGATCACGACCTGACGGAATCGCGTCCGGGATTCCCTTCTGAGTCGTTTCGTGATTCAGAGTGGAGGCTGGTGAAGGAGGCCAGCTTCCATGACGAAGCCTCTCTCCCTGGATCTGAGACAGCGGGTGATCGCGGCGATCAAGGCCGGCATGAGCTGCCGGTCGGCGGCCGAACGGTTCGGGATCGCGCCGTCGGCGGCGGTGAAGTGGCGGCGCCTGTGGCTGGAGACCGGCTCGGTCGCACCCCGGAGGCAGGGCGGGGACACGCGGTCGGGGCGGATCGAAGCGCACGGCCCGGCGATCCTGGCGATGGTGGGCGAGACGCCGGACATCACGCTGGTCGAACTCGTCGAACGGCTGGAGCAGGAGCGTGGCGAGCGCTTCGCGCCATCGACCATTCATCGCTATTTTCGCCGCCACGGCTGGTCGTTCAAAAAAAGTCCGCCCACGCCAGCGAGCAGGACCGCGAGGATGTCGCCGCGGCGCGCGCGGCCTGGTTCGAGGGGCAGCCGGATCTGGATCCGGAGCGGCTGATCTTCATCGACGAGACCTGGCTCAACACCAAGATGGCTCGGCTGCGGGGCCGCGCTCCCAAAGGCGAACGCCTGCGCGCCGGCGTCCCGCACGGGCACTGGCGCACCACCACCTTCGTCGCCGGGCTCAGGCTCTCCGGCATCGACGCCCCGATGCTGATCGACGGCGCGATCGACGGCGAGAGCTTCCTCGCGTATGTCAGACAGGTGCTGGTCCCGACGCTCCGCGCGGGCGACGTCGTGATCATGGACAACCTCGGCAGCCACAAGAATGTCGCCGTGCGCGAGGCCATCGAGGCGGCGGGCGCCGAGCTTCGCTTCCTCCCGCCCTACAGCCCCGACTTCAACCCGATCGAGAACGCCTTCGCGAAGCTCAAGGCACTCCTCCGCAAGGTTGCCGCGCGAACCCGCGACGCGCTCTGGAACGCTGTCGCTACCGCCATCGGGGCCTTCACGCCCGCGGAGTGTGCGAACTACTTCACAGCCACCGGATATGAGCCCGAGTGGTGAGAATTTGCTCTAGGGGAGGTTTACATGCCGGAAATATGCTCGCGCTGGATGGACAACTTCGAGGTCGGCATCGACGATCTCGATGCGGATCACCGGCACATGTACCTCCAGATCAATACGATCTGCGAAGCCACCGCTGCAGGCGATATGGACGTGGTCGCCCGCCAACTTTCCGCGTTCGTTGAATTCGCTGCAGCGCACATCGAGCGGGAGACCCGGGTTTTGACCGCGCTCGACCCGGGACGCGTCTTTGCCGGCACAGCCCTTGATCGGCTGAAGCCGATCTCCGACCTCGCCGGGCGATTCACCCGCGGCGAACAGGATGTCGCCCAAATCCCGGCCGAACTGGTGGACTGGTTGGGCAGGCAGACGATCGATCACGACGCTGCCATCCGAGCGCGCTTCCATCGACGTTCGTCGACGGCATGCCTTCGGTTGCCCGTTCGCTATGTATCGGCTGTAGGCGCGCGCGAAGCGAAGGGCGCACATCATGACGGCGCTCAACGATCCTGGACTGAAACCGAAACGGTGATGCTTGCAGGTTCATCGGTCGCAACCGTCCCCGACCGCCCTCTCAGATCATATGGTCGTCGATGAGAGGTGTCGCCTTCGCGAAACGCTCGAGTTCCGCCTGACCCTGGATAGTCACCCGCGCTGCATCGATGGTGACGCCGTAGCCCTGGAGGCTCTTGAAGGCGCGGCTCAGATTCTCTGGGGTCATGCCGAGAAGAGAGGCGAGACGCTTCTTGTCGAAGGGAAGGTCGAAGACCGGTCGACCCCCGGTCCGCCGCTGCTCTCGGAGCAGGTAGTTCGCGAGGCGTTCGAGCGAAGTCCTTAGTTTAAGTTCCTTGGCGGTCTTCACGACCCTCCTGTAGCTGTCTGCGAGTTCTCCGACGATGGCGCGGGCGAACGCGCCATCGAGGTCGAATACCGCGCGCACGTCCCGGCTCGGGATCAGGACGATACGGCTCTTCTCTATCGTGCGGGCCGACATGAGATACGGCGCGTCCCGGATCGTCGCTGCCAGAATGAATGTCGATATCGGGCGAACCGTCGCCATGCTGGTCTCGCGTCGGTTCCACGCGGCGTAGAGTTCCACTGAGCCGGACAGCACGATCTGCAGAAAATCGCTCGGATCGCCCTCCGAGATCAGCTCGACCTGCGGCGGGAAATTCTGCACGTACGAACCACGCATGAGCTGGTCGAAACGAGCGTCCTCCATCTCGGAGAACAGGGCGAGGCTACGGATATCCGAGAAGTAGGAATCGGCCATGGGCTCTCAGAGCGGGTTTGGTGCGTCATCCGAATCTTTCGCACATGACAATTATCAAGTCATCGACCGAAAATTGCCGGATCAAAAATTGCCCTGCCGCGCCGGTGTCGTGATGATTGTCGGGGGCAAGCTTATTTCGAGAGCTGTCCTGCAGGATCTTGATCTGAATCAAGTCGTGTCGCGCGGCGATGAAGCACGTCTAGGAGCGAGCCCCGAGGGGCTGGGACGAACTTCGCCGGAGCCGAGTAATGTCCGTCCAAACCGCAGCTTTGCGCGCGGATCAGAACCGCGCACTCGCGCTGAGCACCGTCGCGTTCACCGCATGTTTCGCAGTCTGGACGATCTTCTCGATCATCGGTGTGGCCATCAAGGTCGAACTTGCGCTCAGTGAGTCGCAGTTCGGGATTCTGGTCGCCACCCCCATCCTCACCGGCTCGGTCACCCGGCTTTTCCTGGGCGTCTGGACCGAGAAGTACGGCGGACGCTTAGTCTTCTCCGCGCAGATGATCCTAACCGCGATCGCTACATGGCTGCTGACGCTGGCGGACAGCTACGTCATGTACCTGATCGCCGCCCTGGGCATCGGGCTAGCAGGTGGATCCTTCATCATCGGCGTCGCCTACGTGTCGCGCTGGTACGAGGCCGGTCGGCAGGGGACGGCGCTCGGCATTTTCGGGGCGGGCAACGTCGGCGCGGCAGTCACCAAGTTCCTCGCACCCTTCGTCATGGTTGCCTACGGTTGGCACGGCGTCGCCTACGTCTGGGCCGCGGGTCTCGTGGTCATGGCCGCGCTCTTCCTGATCTTCGCCAAGGATGAACCCGAGTTGGTCGAACGGCGACGGAAGGGCATCAAAGCGCCTTCGCTCGCCGAACAATTCGCGCCGCTGAAGAAGCTCCAGGTCTGGCGCTTCTCGCTCTACTATTTTTTCGTCTTTGGCGCGTTCGTGGCGCTCGCGCTCTGGATGCCGCACTACCTGATCGACGTCTACGGCGTCGACGTGAAGACGGCCGGCATGGCCGCGGCGTCCTTCAGCCTTTCAGCTAGTCTCTTCCGAGCGTACGGCGGACACCTCTCGGACAAGTTCGGCGCGCGCGCGATCATGTACTGGACCTTCGGCTTCAGTCTGATCTTCCTGTTCATGCTGTCCTATCCTCCGACCGATTACGTCATCCAGGGCAAGGACGGGCCGATCTCTTTCTCCACCTCGATGAGCTTTTGGCCATTTGTCGCGACGCTCTTCGCACTCGGCTTCTTCATGAGCCTCGGTAAGGCCGCGGTCTACAAGCACATTCCCGTCTACTACCCCAAGCACGTCGGTGCGGTCGGCGGTCTGGTTGGCATGATCGGCGGCCTCGGCGGTTTCGTCCTGCCGATCGCCTTCGGCATGCTCCTCGATCTCACGGGCATCTATACGTCCTGCTTCGCGCTCCTCTTCGTGTTCGTCGCGATCGCATTGTCGTGGATGCACCTGTCGATCCGCGCGATGGAGCGAAAGGCCCACGGCGAGACGCTCGACCAACTGCCGGCCCTGCCGGAGATGCAGGAAATCCACCACCCCGTGCGCACGGCCATGCCGCGAGTCGTCACGGATTGGCGTCCCGAAGACGCCGAGTTTTGGCGGGAGAAGGGGCGTGGGGTGGCGCGCCGCAATCTCTGGATCTCCATCCCGGCGCTGCTCCTGGCCTTTTCGGTCTGGATGGTATGGTCGATGGTGGTGGCGCAGCTGCCCGCGATCGGCTTCACATTCTCAACGGGCCAGCTCTTCTGGTTGGCGGCATTGCCGGGGCTGTCCGGGGCGACGCTCCGCATCTTCTACAGCTTCATGGTGCCGATCTTCGGCGGAAGGCTATGGACGACCCTCTCCACCGCGTCGCTCCTGGTGCCGGCCGTCGGCATCGGCTACGCCGTGCAGAACCCCGAGACGCCCTACCTGATTTTCCTGACACTCGCTCTGCTCTGCGGACTCGGTGGCGGCAACTTTGCCTCCTCGATGGCCAACATCTCCTACTTCTTCCCGAAGGCCGAGAAGGGCAACGCTCTCGCGCTGAATGCCGGGCTCGGCAACCTCGGGGTCTCGGTCATGCAGTTCCTCGTGCCGCTCGTCGTCACGGCGGGCGTCTTCGGGGCGATGGGGGGCGCCCCGCAGGTGCTTCCCGAGGGCGGTCGGCTCTGGCTTCAGAACGCGGGCTTCGTCTGGGTGCCGTTCATCCTGGTCGCCACGGCCGCGGCTTGGCTCGGCATGAACGATATCGCCGATGCGCGCGCCAGCTTCCGCGAGCAAGCGATCATCTTCAGCCGCAAGCACAACTGGCTGATGTGCATCCTCTACACGGGCACCTTCGGCAGCTTCATCGGGTATTCGGCGGGCTTTCCGCT
>NZ_JBEPTK010000036.1 GCF_040549485.1 Constrictibacter sp. MBR-5 | reverse complement strand
TGGTCATCGGCGCGACAGGCGTCGTCGGCTTCGCCATTGCTGGGCCCCTGGCCGTGGCCGGGCGTAACGCAACCGGCAGGGCCGGCGCCGGGCGGCACGAGGGCCGGCTGCGCCTCAACCGGCACCGCTCGTAGGTTGAACGCGTTCAGTCGACATCGCCTCATCCTCCGTAGGCGGATGCGCCTCCCTGACCGGTCCCGTGATCAGTCTGGCTCCGCGCCCGTAGGTGAGCCACGACCAGATCCAGTTGACGAAAACCGCCGTACGGTTGCGGAAGCCGATCAGCAGATAGATGTGCACCAGTCCCCACAGCAGCCAGGCAACGTATCCGGTCAAGCGGATCTGCCCGAAATCCGCCACGGCGGCGGATCGCCCGATGGTCGCCATCGTGCCCCAGTTCCGATAGCGGAAGGGTGGCGGAAGTGAGGTGGCGCGGGCCTTCGCGGCAATCAGCCGGCCGAGATAGTCCCCCTGCTGCACCGCGACTGCGGCCAGTCCGGGCAGCGGCCGGTCGTCCGCCCCCATGGCCGAGGCCGCATCGCCGAGGACATACACCTGCTCCAGCCCCGGAACCGAGAGTTCCGGGGTCACGCGCACAGTCCCGTTGTGCTCCGTGGGGACGCCGAGCCACTGTCCCACCGGCGTCCCTCGGACACCCGCGCACCACACCACGGTGGCACTTTCCATACGCTCGCCCCGCGCCACGATGCCGTCCGCATCGATCTGCTCGATCGGCGTCTCCAGGCGCACGTCCACCCCCATGCGCGTAAGGGCGTGTACTGCGTACTTCCCGAGCCTCTCCGGAAACCCGCTGAGAAGTCGAGGCCCCGCCTCGATCAGCAGAATGCGCGCCGACGAGGGGGCTATGCGCCGGAAGTCGCGGGCCAGGGTCGCGCGGGCTAGTTCGGCGACCGCACCTGCCATCTCGACCCCCGTGGGCCCGCCGCCGACGAGGACGAACGTCAGGAGACGGCGGCGGAGAGCCTCGTCGGACGTCGTCTCGGCGCGCTCGAACGCGAGGAGGATACGGCGGCGGATCTCCGTCGCGTCTTCCACGGATTTTAGGCTCGGCGCGAACCGTGCCCATTCCTGATGGCCGAAGTAGCTGTACTGGGACCCCGTGCAAATCACGAGGTAATCGTAGCGCTGGGTGGCGTTGTCGCGCGTCAGCACGAGCCTCGCCTGCGTGTCGATGCCGATCACCTCGTCCAGCAGGACCTCCGCATTGCGTTGCGGGCGGAGCATGGCGCGGATAGGCGCCGCGATATCGGCCGGGGACAAGGCGGCGGTAGCCACCTGGTACAGCAGCGGCTGGAACAGATGGTGGTTGCGGCGGTCGATCACCGTCACCTGGACCGGTGCGTCGCGCAGCCGTTTCGCTGCCGCCAGGCCCGCGAACCCGGCGCCCACGATCACGACATGAGGCAGGCGGCCCGGCGTCGCTTCGGTCTTCTGGACGCCGACGGACCGCGGCACGGCGCGAGGTCGGTCGGTGATCGTCGCACTTTCCGTGGCGCTGTTATCCATCGGGTTCCTCGGCACCGGATCGGTAAAACGCATGCGCTGGCCGTGATGCCACGCGGCGGTCGCGCTGATGCGTCGCCACGTGACATGCGGCTCAGGACAGGCTGGCGGGGGCCAGCGGATCTATGGCGGGTCCGAAGACGACCTCCCCGTCGATATCGAAGCGCGAGCCGTGGCATGGGCAGTCCCACACCTTCGAGAGGCCGTTCCAGACGACGGTGCATCCCATGTGGGTGCAGGTGACCGACACGGCGTGCATCTTCCCCTTTTCGTCGCAATAGGCCGCCACCTTGCCGGAGGCGGCGGTGACGATCGCGCCTTCCCCAGGGCGCAGATCGGCGGCAGCACGTTCGCCGGGTGTGAGGTGGCCGCCGACCCACTCCTTGGCGACATCGAGATTTTCGCTGAGGAAGGTGCTCGCGCCCTTGGTCGCTGCGATACGCGTGGAATCGTAAATCGACGCCCACGGGTTCGGCTCGCCTCGGATGAGGTCGCTCAGGATCATCCCGGCCAACGTGCCACCGGTCATCCCCCAGGCACCGAAAGCTGTGGCCGTCCAGAGCGCGTCGCTGGCGGATCGCATGCGGCCGATGAAGGGAACGCGGTCCTTGGAGACGAAGTCTTCATTGCTCCAGCGGCTGTGGACGGCGCGGACGCGGAAGTGCCGGGATACCCATGCCTCCAGATCGGCAGCCGCGGCCTCCGGGTTGCCGTGGCCGGTCTTGAAGCCCGCGCCCGTGGCGATGAGCACCGGTCCGTCCGGGCCGCTGTGGAAGCGCACGGAGCGCGTGGGCTCTTCGACGCTGATGAACATCCCCTCCACCACGCTCTCGGGCTCGACAAGAGCGGCCATCGCGACATGGGCGTAGGGATAGGCCAGCGCGAAGAAGCCTCCCCGGTCCAGGAACGGCAGGTTCGTCGCTACGATCACGCGGCCCGCTTGAAGCGTCCCCGCACGCGTTTCGACCCGGCAGGGCTGTCCTTCCTGAACGTCGGTCACCCGCGTGTTCTCGAAGACATGGCTGCCCCCGCCGTCGATCTCGCGCAACAATCGCAGCAGGTAGAGGCGCGGATGGAACTGCGCCTGATTGTCGAACCGAACGGCGCCCGCGAAGGGGAACGGCACCGGCAACTGGTCCACGAAGGATGCTGGAAGGCCGAGGCGCAGCGCCGTGTCGGCCTCACCCCGCACGGCGTCCAGGTTCGCCGCGTCCATGCAGAAGGTGTAGGCCGGGCTACGCTCGAAACCGCAGTCGATGCCCAGTTCGGATACGAGGCCGGCGATCTTCGCGAGCGCAGCCTCGTTGGACCGGCCATATGCGGCGGCCGTCTCCTCTCCGAAGTTGCGAACGAGGTCCGCATATATCAGGCCATGGAGCGAGGTGACCTTCGCCGTGGTGAGCCCGCTCACCTGCTCCGCCGCGCGACGGGCCTCGACGAGCGCCACCGAAAGACCCGCGCGCTTGAGAAGGAAAGCTGTCGTGATGCCGACGATGCCGGCGCCGATTACCGCCACGTCGACCTTCACATCCTGCTGGAGGCTCCGGTAGCTGCTGGGCGGCGTGGTGTCGATCCAATATGAGCGGCTGTCGTGGGCCATGGTAACGGTCTCTGCTCGATGGAAAACCTTGCGAACCCTCAGGCGGCTCGCGGAGCGCTTGCCGCCAGCGACCTGATGCGGATGCCCCGCATCCGGAACCCGTCAAAGCGGCGCTCCGCCTTGATCGAGACACGCCTGTCGTGGCATCGACCGCGAGCCCCATCCGACGAGACTGCAGTCGACCAAGTCATAGTGCTGTTCCTGGGTGTACTGCGGCTGGCCGCTACATCCAGCAGTCAGAAAGACGGCAAGCACCGGAGTCGCGAGTAGGTTCACGAACCGCTTCATCGGATCCTCCAAAGGCACGTACGCAGGCAGCGACAGCCGGACATCGCGGCGACACACCTCGGCGCCATCACGGCGATCTTTTTTGATAACAGGATGATCGCCGCCCCGTTCCCTTTGGTCCCGCTGGCATCACTGTGCTCGTGCCGTCGGGGCTGTCGGAGCGCGGCGCAAAGACCGCATGCGCAGAACAACCGGCCGCTCTCTCGTCCACACGCTCAGCGAACAATCTTCGGTTCACCAGCGATAGGCGCGCAGGGAGGCCGGTGGGCGAGCGGAACAGGGAACCAAGGGAGGCCGCGACTTTTGTCTTCTCGTCGGAGGCGATCCGATCTCCGCGCGCCTGCCGCCCGAGCCCGCCGCGATCGGAGGGAGCCACCTGCCGATATCAGGAGAACGGAATGAACACGGCAAACCTGCAGTTGGAAGGCTTGTATCTCGCGCTGGCGGCGATTGCAGGCGCGTTACAAAAGAAGAACCTGCTGACGGAAGCGGAACTCGAATCTGCACTCGCCTCGGCGGAAAACGCCATCCCGCCGGGTGTAGATCGGACAGAGAAACTCTCCCCCGCGCACTTAGATGCCATTCGCTTTCCTCTGCGCTTTCTGCGCCTTGCCAACCGCGCGATCGCGCATGAGGAGTCAGTTTCATTCTCTGAGATTGCCGCTCAGGTCGGAAGAACGAAGGAGCACTGAGAGAGTGATGGATTGGACGCATAGCCCGTAGGACGTTCCTGGAGAGGGTTGGAAGGCAGCCCCTCTCCCCACGTCAACGGCGGAGATCTGCCGGGACGCACGGCGTCGGTTTGCAAAAAAGGGGCGAAGTGCCGCTGATCCATTGCGGAATATTTCGGGAAGACGCGGATCGGGCCGATCGCCATATCTAGGGCAGTACCGCATCGGACAGCAGACGAGCGGCAGAGGGACGTGCCGCAGGACGGAACGAGGAAGGTCATCGCCTTTTGAGATCGGTGCCTGGATTCCTGCACCGGCGACGAAGTCGGCGATCACGTCGTTGCCGAACCCGAATACATCGTTGCCGCCGAGGCCTTCTAGGCGATCGTCCCAGGCACCTCCTTCGACGCGGTTGGCACCACCGGTGCCTCTCAGCACGTCGTCGCCGGCCTGACCGTCGAGCGTGTCGTTTCCAGGACCGCCCTGAAGGCGGTTCACACCGGTTGTGCCCTTCAGAGAGTCGTCGAACGCCGAGCCGACGACGTTCTCCATTTCGATCAGCGAATCGCCTGAAGCATGGCCGTGCCAGCCGTTGCCCGACATCAGGCTGACCGTCACGCGACCGGTCGAGCCGGAATAGTCGGCCGTGTCGACAGCGGCGCCACCGGTCATCGCATCGGCGCCGCCGGAACCGCGGGCATGGGTCGGCAGGGACGACATGGGGCCGCTCGCGTCGAGCGTGTCCGCTGCGTCGCCGCCCAGATAGGACAGCGAGCGCAGACCGGTCTGCGCAAAGTCGCCGCTGACCGTCGCGCGCTCGGACCGGATCTCGACTTCTTCGACGTTCCGCGCGTTCAGGACCCGGTCGGCCGTGCCGTCCGCCGGCGCGCCGTCGATGCCGTCGAGTTCGAATTAGAGGGCAAACCTGTCGTCGGTAGGCCGCATCGCGACTGCTGCCGCGGTGAGGGTCAGCCTGTCGGCGCCAGCGCCACCATCCACGCCGTCCAGGGTCCCGATCGCCGGGAACGGGATCGTCCCCATCCGTGCCGACGTAGCCGTCGCCGATCGGGGCCGCGTAAGGCAGGGCGGCGAAACGTTGGACGTAAATGCCGGCAACGCTGCCGTCCTGGTCCTCCGACTGCCACGTGACGACGAAGCTACCGCCGGACAGCACGGTGACGGCAGGGGCCGTCTGCAGGCCGGGCGTGTGCGTATTGACGAGAAATTCGTCGCCGGCCGCGTCGCCGTTCGGGGCGAAGCGCTGCACATAGATGCTGCCGGGTGTCCCATCCTGAAGCGCCGGGCCGCGTGACCCGCGGTGCGATCCGCTTCCAAGGGCGCGACTTGGCGCGCCTCGCCGGAAGCAAGATGGCGGCCGTACGCGGCGACCGCATCGCCATGATCTTCCGGGAACCGATGTCGTCGCTCAATCCGCCCATGTCGATCGGCGCGCACGTCGCGGAACCGCTGCGCCTGCATCGCCGCATCTCGCGCCGCGAGGCACGCGCGCAGGCGATCGGCCTGCTCGATCGCGTCGGCATTCCCTCCGCCGCGAAGCGCTACGATGACTATCCCCACCGCATGTCGGGTGGCATGCGCCAACGCGTGATGATCGCGGCGGTCCTCGACTGCGAGCCCGCCCTGCTGATCGCCGACGAACCCACGACGGCGCTCGACGTCACCATCCAAGCGCAGATCATGGATCTGCTCTCGGACCTCCAGGTCGAGTTCGGGATGGGCATCCTGTCTATCACCCATGATCTCGGCATCGTGGCCGAGCAGGCGCACCGGGTAGTCGTCATATATCAGGCCGCATCGTCGAGCGGGCCGATACCGTCACGCTGTTCCGCCGCGCTGCGCATCCGTACTCGGCAGCGCTCCTGCACTGCATCCCGGACGATGGCGCCGGGGAGAGGCTGGCCGTGATCGAGGGTTCTGTCCCGGCACCCACCGCACTGCTAACGGATGCCGCTTCGCGCCGCGATGCGCGCGTGCCGCGGCAGCCTGCCGCTCCGCGGACCCGCCACTCGCGACGCTCGGCGCGGACCACGCTGTGGCCTGCATCCACCCGCTGGAGGCCGCCGCATAACGAGCTTCTGCAGGCCCGCGGGCTCATCAAGCATTTTCCGGTTCTCGGCGGCGCGCTCGGCCTCACCCGGGTAGGGACGGTGCGGGCGGTGGACGGGGTCGATCTCACCGTCATGCCCGGCGAGGTCCTGGGTCTGGTCGGCGAAAGCGGCTGCGCAAATCGACCCTCGGCCGCCTGCTGATTCGTCTGCTCGCACGGCACGCGCTAGGCGCACCAATTTCCGGGCGAACAACGCCAGCGCATGGGCATCGCCCGCGGGCTGGCGCTCGATCCTGCGCTGGTCGTCTGCGACGAGCCGGTCTCGGCGCTGGACGTATCCGTGCAGGGACAGGTGGTGAACCTGCAGCGCGACCGCGGCCTCAGCTACGTGTTCGTCTCGCACGATCTGCGGATCGTGAAGTTCATCGCCGACCGGGTTGCGGTCATGTATCTCGGCCGCATCGTCGAGATCGGCGACAAGAAGACGATCTACGGCCGTCCGCTGCATCCCTACACCGAGGCTCTCCTGGCCGCCGTCCCGGTGGCGCGACCGGGACTGCCGCGCAGGCGGACGGCGGTGCAAGGCGAAATCCCCAGCGCAACGAGCCCGCCGAGCGGATGCTTGTTCCACCCCCGCTGTCCGATGGCGATCGATCGATGCCGAATCGAGATTCGGATCCTGCGAACCGTCGATGGCCGCGAGGTCGCCTGCCATTTGGCCGACAGCCGGGTTTGAGGAGCAGGCTGCGGACCGCCGAGCCGCACCGCCGCGTCCTTCACGCGCGATCACACGCCGGCTCGACCGCCTCTGCCGACCACCTGAACAAACCTCCTGCATCCCGCCGGAATCGGGCCGCGAAGCCTGCAGAACTGTGCGCCTCAGGCCGCAACCTGGTCACGAGGCGCGCGTCGCGCGGGAATCACGCGGCGTCGCTCACCAAACTCTGCCCTCGATTGCCACACGAAAGCTCCGCCGGATCCGCCGCTATTTCAGGTGCTGGGCCACGTACTTGTTCATCTCGAACATCGTGACCTTGTCCTTTCCGAACACGGCCCGCAGTTTGTCGTCGCTCCTGATCTCCCGACGATTCTCGGGGTTCTGGAGATCGTTCTTCTTGATATACTCCCAGAGCTTCTTGACGACCTGCGGGCGCGGGAGCGGGTCGGAACCCACGACGGCTGCCAGTTCCTTGGACGGCTGAAGCGGCTTCATCAGCGCCGGGTTCACCTTCTTCTCGCTCGAGCCCGCCTCACCCGCCTTCGCGGCAGTCTGCTTCTTCGCCATGCTTCCTCCAGAATCCTGCGTTTCGTGTGGTTGCCACACTATGCCCACTTGCCAGAAGGGCAAGCATTCTGCTCAGTTGACTGCGCCGCCGCTCCAAGTCCATCCGGAACGGCCTGTACGGCGGGTCGGGGTAACGTCCGGCACTTTTCGTCCATCTATCATCGTCTCGACGATCTCGGGTGCGAGCAGTATCAACTGCAGCAGCGGGCTGGCGTGCGCCGGATCGACCCGCTACGCCGCCGCGGACGTGCCGATTGCCACGTAGATCCCGATCTGTCACCGGCGGCCAAAATTCGGAGTGCGCGGCATGAATGACGTCAAGATCGACCGCGCCGCGATGGGGCGCCTCGCTAAGGCTCTCACCTTCATCTGTGGGTCCAATCATCCGACCACCGTCGCGCTCAAGGCGGCGGCGGAGAGCGGGTTAGACCGAGACATCAAGACGGCCCGGACGCTGTTCATGCGCATGAAGCCCGGCGACCGGCAGGCGGCATTCAGCATGCTGGCTGACTGATGAGGCCGCACTTACGAACAAGGCCGATGCCGACCACTCCCGAGACAGCCTAGACAGGAGCGAAGGTCCAACAGAGGTTCACGTGCACTGCAATCCCCAATCAGCGTCTGACCTCGACTTTGTCGCCGAGAGGCGGACGACCTCCATGTCCACTGGGCAGATGGTCTGGAGGATCTGGGGGCAAGGCACCCCCTCGCCGCGCTACTGGCAGATTTCAAGCTCCAAGAGCTTCGCCAGCTTCCGCAGGCTCTCGCGCCAGCCGAGGTAGCAGGCTTCGCGCGGTATCGCGTCCGGAATGCTTTCCTGCTCGATGATCATTTCCGTGCCGACCGATACGGCCTTCAACGTCACGGCGACCTTCATTTCGCCGGGCAGGTTGGCGTCGTCGAACCTGTCCGTGTAAACGAGCCGCTCACCTGCGACGAGTTCCAGGTACTCGCCGCCGAAGGAATGGCTGTCGCCGGTGGTGAAGTTCCGGAACGACATCCTGTGCCGCCCGCCCACCCTGGCTTCCAGTTCGTGGACCGCACAGGTGAAGCCGAACGGCGGAAGCCAGCTCGCGACAGCATCCGGTTCGAGGAACGCCCGATAGACCTTCTCCGGCTTGGCGGCGATGACGCGGTGCAGGCGGACGGTGTTCGGCATGATGTCTTCCTTCGTTTCTGGTCGGTGTGACCGCTCGGTCGCCTCCGCGTTGAGCAGCGGCTCAGGGGCACCTTCTTGCTGCTCCGTCTTGAAGACGTCTCATCGGATGACATTCCGACATGACGCGAAAGTTTTTCGCAGGACACCTTTCCGCAGGTTCTGCAGGCGAACCACTATGCCTGAGACGAAACACCAACCCACATCGCCGCCCAAGCCGTCCATCCTGCTCTTCGGGACTATCTGACCCGTCCGTCTTGCTCCGTGCTCAAGTGGGCACAGGATGTGCGGTCCAGGCAACACTCCCGGCGCCGTAGCC
>NZ_JBEPTK010000035.1 GCF_040549485.1 Constrictibacter sp. MBR-5 | reverse complement strand
GGGCGCGCCCCGACCACGGACGAACAGAACCGGGTGGGTCAGATTTAAACCGGCGCTACGAAGACAACCGGGTCAGATTTGCAGCGGCGTTGACAACAGCGGCTACATGGTGCGGGACGGCAAGCCGAAGGGGTTCTTCTACCTCGACCATCGCACCGTCGACGCCAGGCTGGCGATCATCACCGACACCTGCACGACCCCGGCCAACGTCCACGATTCGATCGTCTACCTCTCGCGCCTCGATCATCAGCGCGCCCGGTTCGGCTTCGCGGTCGGCGCCGTCGGGCTCGATGCGGGCTATGCCACCGCCGGGATCGCCAAGGGGCTGGAGGACCGGCAGATCCTCGGCGTCACCGGCTATCGCAACCCGACGCCGCCCAAGCCCGGCATGATGCGCAAATCGAAATTCATCTTCGAAGCCGAGGCCGACGGCTATCGCTGCCCACAGGGGCAGGTCCTCGCCTATGCCACCACCGACCGCCACGGCTACCGTCACTACCGCTCCGACCCGGCGATCTGCCGGACCTGTCCGCTCCTGGCTTCGTGCACCACGAACGCCAAGGCGATCCGCACCATCACCCGCCACGTCTGGGCCGAGGCCCGCGAGAGGGCCGATGCCCACCGTCTGACGCCGTGGGGCAAGGCGATCTACAAGCGACGAAAGGAGACCGTGGAGCGCTCCTTCGCCGATGCCAAGCAGCTTCACGGTCACCGCTACGCCAGGTTCCGAAGTCTGATCCGCGTCTCCAGCCAGTGCCTGCTCGCAGCCGCCGCCCAGAACATCAAGAAGATCGCGATGGCCATGACCCGGAACCCCGAACCAGCTCCGGCTTGAGCGAACGACCTCCAACCCAGAGCCGATACCGCCCCGGTCCGGACACTCAAAGCACCCAAAACAAAACCCCGCCAGAAAATGACGGGGTTTGTCAGCAGTCTGAGCCGGGCACCCCTGTCAGGTGCCCGGCTTTGCGCTAGGCCGAGGCCGCGACCGAGAACTCGGTGATCGTGCCCGAGGCCAGGGGCTTCCGCTGTCCAGCAAGATTATGACGGCCGGTGTCGCCCCGCGATGAACGTTTCCGAAAGTCCATCTGGATGGACTCTGACGAGACTCCGTATCTCGTCCAGGCGAAGCGAAAGTGGCGGATTGATAAGAACGGTTGTGGCGATGGGTGGCATGACGCCGGGGTTCGGAGTTGTCGGATGCAGCCGATGTTGACGCAGGTGCCGCCGAAGGTGCTGCTCGATCAACGCCACGCGAGTCCAGGCGGCGGCCAGGCAATAAGCCTGCGCCCGGCCTGCCTACCCCGCGCCAGCAACATCACATCGAACGTTTCACTCATGACAGGCTCCACGCGATGATTGCCGCTCCGAGGATGGCGAGGGTGTCCTCGATCAGCGCCGCCGGCGCTCGCGGCCGAAGGCGGCCGCTGGGCTCACGCGGCACCGGCCAGGTTCCGCGACCGCCACCACGGCGCCCCCGACTGAACCGCAGACGGAATCGGGTGCTGCTCCTCGCGCGCTTGCGGATCAGCCGATCTGTTCCGGTAGCTGTCCTCAGCAGCAATCAGGCCGTCGCGTAGATCATAGACGTTGATGCTCATGCCATGATCGGAGCGCCAGTTGCCCGCTCGCCGGTAGCGCGGAGCCGTCGATGATCCAGTCGCCGGCGATCGTGACCCTGTTTCCGAGAAGCAAATGCGCTGGAACGGCCGCGCGTTCAGCGAGCGCCTGGCGAGCCACCTCTTTGCCGCGCACGATCAGGCCGTCGGGCGCTTCCAGCCCCTTCGCCAGGCGCCATGCAAAATCTGGCGTGACACAGGCGAGGACACCGTCGCCGACGTTGGACGCCTTGCCGAACCGCACGAGTAGCGCCTTCCCGGCGTCTCTATCGCCGTCATCCGAGACCGCCTCAACTGCCTTCCGGACTGTTCGGCCGACCGGGCCGCCGCGCAAGCCGTAGAAGCGGATGATCCGCGCCCGCCGCCGATCCTGGGTGGTTGAGCCGCAGAGCCCCCGGCTACGCCGCTGCGGTCGACATATGCCGATTTCTGGCGATGATGACTCCTCACGAAACCCAGAAGGCCCTATGCGCATCACAAGGCGCTCATTCCTTTTCGGCGGCGCATCCACGGTCGCGCTTCTGGGGTTCCCCTACGGCCGGCTTGGGGCGGCGCCCCCTCCCCCGGTCTTCGACCCTGCGATTGCCTCCACCACAAGCGCGGTCGAGGCGATATCGAAGCTCGTCTCCACCCGGGGCATCATCGGGCTCGACCTGGGCGATGTCAGAACCGTCATCCATGCCGGAGGACGTGCTTACTATGGTGAAGGCGCGGCCAGCGGACCCGATCGGGCGCGGATCGCAGCAGAACGAGCACTAACAGACTTGCGACGATCGTTGTCGGCCGTCCGAAGTGCTCCTTCCACCGTCTGAAGCAGCATCGCCTTGGTCTTGGACACTGCCAAGGCCCCTCCTACTGCCTGGTCCGTCGGTAGAGATGTTGACCGCGATCAGCATGTCGCGAGCACGGATTTCGGCCGCGGGATCCCCCCACCATCAGCGGATAGCTGGTTGAGCGGTAAGGTATTCCCTACAGACGGCATGCTCCTCACACGCGGATCCAGCTTGAGCTTCCCTCATTGGCTTGGCGGTTGCAGCAATGGCATCGAGCATGACAGCCCTCGCCTACGGCAAGGCAAAGCCGATCGTCCGCTGGCTGCCCTTCAGCGCACACTCTTCCGCCAGCGCGGTGACGAATGCCCTTGGCGTCGCGATGGCAGACAAGCGGCTACGCCGGGCCACGGTCGCGAAATCGCCCGGCACAAGCCCATTCAGCCGGCCCATATACTGCTCCAATTCGGCTTCAGGCTCACCGATCCCCAGGACGGCGCATTGTCGCCGCAGCAGTTCCCATGCCTGGTTCGGCCGGAGCGCACCGAACCCGATTTTGATGTCGAACCGCCGCAGTGCGGCCTTGTCGAGCGCGTCGATCTGATTCGTCGAGGCGATGAAGATGCCATCGTGGCATTCCATCTGCGTGAGCATTTCGTTAACGAGACTGATCTCCCAGTGCCGCTGCGCAGAGCGGCGATCCAACAGAAAGCTGTCGACCTCGTCGATGAGCAGCACAGCCCCTTCCCGCTTGGCGCCCCGGAAGGCCGAGGCGATGTTCCGCTCGTTATCACCGACGAATGCGGACAGAAGGTCGGAGGCGCGCTTCACATGGAGCGGCTTCTCCAGGGTGTTGGCAAGCCATTGGGCGTAGGCGGTCTTGCCGCTGCCAGGAGGCCCATGCAGGAAGATGCGGCCCGCAGCGACGCGCCGCAGGTTCTCACCGAGGGTGCGCAGTTCAACATCGGCATTGACGCAATCCAGATAGTAAATGCCCTCCCCGGGATCAGGCACGGCGTGGTCCGGCACCCGGTGGCCCTGCGCCAGAGTGGTGTTGCGAACTAAGAGTTCGACCGCTGCACTTGGCCCGGCACCGCCCATATCACGCTGGATGGTTCCGACCACGGCCGCCGCGCGAGCGATTACCGCTGGTGCCACCAAGTCGCTCGATGCGAGACGCGCTACTGCCGCATCGTCGACTAGCCCGCGGCAGGCGGCACGGACCAGCTTTTCGCGCTGCGACTTGGGCGGCACCGGCAGTTCCAGGCAGAAGTCAAAACGGCGGACGAACGCAGGATCGAGGCACGCGGTCGAGTTGGAGATCCAGATCGTCGGCAGCGGATTCTGTTCCAGCATCCGATTGATCCACGCCTTCGTCGACTGCGCGGCGCTCCGTTCGGCGATCGTGCCGGCGAAGGCGTCCTCCATCTCGTCGAACACCAGCAGCACGCGCCGCCGTGCCAGCACATGCTGCGCCGCACGCAGCGCCGTCAAACGTCCGGACCCCTCCATCGGCTCGCCATCCCGGTAGGCATCAGTGATCTCGAACAGCTCCACGCCGATCTCTCTTGCCAATGTGCGGGCCAGTTGGGTCTTTCCGGTGCCGGGCATGCCGTGAAGGAGAACGTTGACCCCCTTCTGCTGATCTTGGAGACCTCGGCGCAAATACGGGATCAGAATGTCCAGTGCCCGCGCGACGTGCGCGTAGTCGTCCAGGCCGAGTTCGGCCGGACGAGACAACACGACAGTATCCGAGATGAGATCGTGAGGGTCGGTACCCTCGGACATCATCTTGTCCGGGAAACGGACCGATCCGAACTGCAGCTTGTGAGGGAGGTTGACGCTTCGCTCCTGGTTCAGAAACAGCAGCCCTGCACGGCTGAGCAGACCCGCAGGCCCCAGAGCCGTGAACACCTGCTCAGGCGGAAGATGAAGAATTGCCGCGACCGCACGCATAGCGACCGTTGAGGTCATATCTCCGAGATCCCTACAGACGTCCGCCAGTTCAGCGGTCATCGCCAGCAGGACGGCGAAGCCCAATATATGGCGATCCATGTCGGACAGTCCTACGAGCGCGGCGAGGCGCGCAATATTGCCGTCCAGGGTGGGGGGCAATCGCCGGGCGGCCTGATCGTTTTCACATGCGGAGAGGAGTGACTGAAGCTGCTGCCGCGCCGTCGCTTGGCCGCGATGTTTCCCGGAAACATCCACCTCCAGGCCCAACAGTTCCGCCAGATGGCTGTCGCTCACCCCGCCGTCGCCGACCAGTCCACTCTCCGCGCCGAGTTCGACCAGCAAGCGCAGCAACCATACTCGAACGATCTGCTCCAGCCCCTTCGAGGCGCGCCAACTCCACCTTGTCGTCCGTCCCAATCAGATCCCCTGAGGTTGTACTGCGCGGGCCGAGGGCCAAGCGCTCTGTCCATCAGCGTCTCACGTTTCTCAAATCTGTGAAGGTTGGGGGGCATAGGGTCATCCCCTCCGAAATTTGAGGGGACAGGCCGGAGGAAATAGCCCTTGGGGGACAGCTCCGGACGGTTTTCCGCCAGTGCGGTCGTAGCCGATTTTTCCCTTCTCAGGCTTCTTCATGCCTTCTTCCTTCCGACGCGCGAAAGCCATCGAGCATTAGCAACGCCGCGCCGCAGACGACCGCCACGTCAGCAAGGTTGAAGGCGGGCCAGTGGTAAGCGGCAACGTGAAAATCCAGAAAATCAGTGACCGCCTGAAACCGCACGCGGTCAACCACGTTGCCGAGAGCGCCGCCGATTATCAGCCCGAGAGCCATGCTGACCGCCCGGCCTTGTGATCGCCATAGCCAGACGGCAAGGGCGGCCACTATGGCTAGGCTGAGCAAGATCAGCGCCCACCACGGCACAACGCCGCTAAGCATCCCAAAGCTGACGCCGTGATTGCGCACGAGGACAAGGTTCAAAATCGGGAGGAGTTCAACGCCATCCACCAGAGCGGGCGTGCCAAGGGCAAGCGCCTTGGTGCCCTGATCGAGAGCGAGCGCCGCCGCAGCGCATCCTATGCCGACGCGGCGGCCCACTTACGCGGCCTCACGCAGATCGGCGCGCGCATCCCGCACGATCACCCATGACGATTGCAGGAACAGACCGGCGATCACTGCTGCTACAACAAGGTCGGGCCAGGCCGTACCGGTCCATGCCACAAGGCCCGCCGCCACGACGACGGCCGCGTTGCCGATCGCATCATTGCGCGAGAACAGCCAGACCGCCCGTACGTTGGCGTCGCCGGTCCGGTGCGGAATCAGCGCGAGCGCCGCCGCCACGTTGACCGCCAGTGCGATGATCCCGAACAGCCCCATCAGCTCGGCTTCCGGCTGGTTCACAACCAGCACGCGGTAAGCCGTGTTGGCGAGAACCCCCAGCCCGAGCACCCCGAGAAACAGCCCTTGAATGAGCGCCGAGCGCGCGCGCCAGATCAGACTCCAGCCAATGGCGAGAATGCCGAGGAAGGTAATCAGCCCATCCCCGAGGAAATCGAGCGCATCGGCCTTGAGCGCCTGCGATCCCGAGATGAAGCCGCCGACCATCTCGATCAGCCCGTAACCGACATTGAGCACGATCACGATCCACAGCGCCCGCTTGTAGGCCGGCGTGATGTGGGAGAGGTCTTTCGGCAGATCATCACTGTCGCCTTCGTTTTTCGCCTTGGGGCCATCCAGCCGGTCGAGCTGATAGCCGATGCCGGAAACGGCGCGTTCGACCTCGGAGAGCCGCGCGGCGAGATCGCTCCCATGCAGCGTCATGATCTGGGTCGCAGTCGAAACCTTCACATTCTTCACGCCGGCCGATCGCACCGCCTTCTCGATCTTGGCGGCGCAGGCCGCGCAATCCATGCCGGTGACCCGGTACCGCGCCGTTTCCTCTGCATTCTCCGTCGAAAGCGTTACGCTCATGCCCATCTTCCTTATCCCAGACGGGCAACGTATCATTGCAGACTGATATGTCGAGCGAAACCGAATTGACGCAGCGGGTTAATGCCCGCACCGCCGAGCTACGGGCGAAGCTGTTCCGGGGGCTTGGCGATGCCTCGCGGCTGTCAATACTCGACGCGCTGCGTGCAGGGCCGCTATCGGTCGGGGAGATTGTCGCGAGCACCGGCTTGTCGCAGTCCAATGCCTCGAACCATCTGCGTTGCCTGAGCGAATGCGGGCTGGTCGCGGGCGAGCAGCGCGGGCGCTTCGTCCATTACCACCTCAGCGATCCCCGACTGGAAGTGCTGTTGAGTCTTGCGGACGAGCTGCTGACCGGAACGGCGCGGGGGGTTGATGCCTGTCGGAATTACGAGGCCGGAAAGCCGGATTGATCCCCCGCTTAATGCCGTAATTTGGCTTGTTGCGTCGTCAGCCAAGTCTGGCTCCCTCCTTAGAGGTTGACCCCGAAGCCCATCGGAAGCAGAAAATAGCCCCTTTGGCAGGATACCGTGCCGTCAGTGCTGCGGTACGACAGCGCTGTCGTGGCGGTGATCACTCGCTGTGGGGGGAAGTTCGATCTCCAGCGTCGAATGTGCGATCCGGAACCGCTCGCCGAGAAGGTGCTTCAGCTTGGATTTGATCGTCTCCATCCGGTCCATGTCGCTCTCTCGAATCACGACATGCGCCTCGACCGATCGATCGCGCTCATTCAGCTCCCAGACATGCACGTGATGAATCTCTTCGACGCCGTCGACACTCTCCATGGCCTGGATCAGCGCGTCGAACTCGATATCCGGCGGAGCCGCTCCCATCAGTATGCGAATCGTCCGGCCAATCATGCTGAAGCCCTGGTAGAGAACATAGGCCGCTATCGCCACCGTGACGACCAGGTCGGCGACATAGAGGTCGTAGAGGAGGATCAATGTGCCGGCGACAATGACGCCGACCGAGGCGAGCGCATCCGAGACGTTGTGCACGAACGCCGCCTTCACGTTGATGCTCTCCTTCGACATCGCGTAGGTGAGCATCGCGGTGACGACATCGACCGCGAGCGCGATTCCGGCGACGATCACCACGATCCATCCGGCGATCGGCTCGGGCGCGAAGAAGCGGGCGATAGCCTCGTAAACGAGATAGAGGCCGACGATGATCAGCGTGACCAGATTAATCAATGCTGCGATCACCTCGGCACGGCTGTAGCCGAACGTCATTCCCTTATGCGCGGGGCGGCGGGCGATCTTGCGGGCGAACAGCGCGAGGCCGAGCGAAGCGGCATCGTTCAGGTTGTGCAGCGCATCCGCGACGAGAGCAAGGCTCCCAGCAACGATGCCGCCGATGATCTGTGCGACCGTCAGCACGACATTTGCAGCAACAGCCCAGGCGAGCCGGCGGTCGCTCAGCGATCCGGTATCGTGATGGTGATGACCGTGGTCGTGCGGCATCCGGCGATCCTCTTATGATGACCGATCTGTGCTGCGTGGCTGCTGCCGCGCCGCAAGCCATAGCCCGGCTCCGATCTCGACAGCCGCCAACATTCGCGTCATTCCCGGTCGGCGTGCGAATATCGTCATAGCAGCCTCCCAGGAGGGTGGCCCGGCTCTCCACAGGCGTGGGTGGCTCGTCGGGTAGAGCAAGGCAATGATGCCGTCGCCGATCATCAGCATCGCCAACAACTCAGTGATTAGGGCTCGTTTCACCACGTCTCCTCCGTTTCTGATTACCGACCGATTTGGCGCGTGAAGGTTCCACTGGCATTGCTCATGGCCATGGCGCCGGCTTTGAATCGCCTCCTCCTGAGCTGTCGCATCTGGTGGCTTCCACTACTGCCAGCCGACAGCGGTCGCCGTGATCACCGCGCCGAGAGGCGCGCAGCGATCCAACTGATGAGGCGAGCGGTGCCGTAACGATCCTGTTTTGCTGCCGACGCTTCCCGGGCGAGTGTCGGCCGCTCGGCAGCCACCTTTCGGATGGCTGATCACTTGGGATGGCCGAGTCGGCCAGCTCGAGCCGATGCCGACCACCCCGAATTCCCAGTCAGTGTGCGTGCCCGCCCAGCTCGAAGCGAGCCTGTGCCGTCTTGCCGGCCTTGGTTCGCAGGCTGACGACGGCATCGGCTCCGGCGGGTACCTTGCCGGCTCCTTCCAATCGGTCGCCGGCGGGCTTGAGGGCGAGCGTTCCCTTTCGGACCTCACCCTCCGTGAAGAGAACGTTCGCCTGCATTCCGGCCGTGTCGACCGGCTTATCGGTTTCATGATCGAGCAGATAGAGAGCCACGGTGCCCTCCCCGGCCACTAACTCGCCTTCATAACCGGCAATGTCCTGGAGGACGCCGCCATGAGGCCCTTTGCTGCCGTGGGCGTGCTCCGGTCCATGAGTGTGGCCGTCCGCTGCCTGCGCAACAGCGGGAAAGGAAAGCAGGGTCAGGGCGATGATCGCGTGCTTCAGCATGTTGTTCAGTCCTTGGTTTCGTTGGAAAGGGAGCGGGCCGGCGATCGCATCGGCGCCTGTCCAGCTCACTGCGCCGGATTCTTGAGGGGCGCGCCCTCGGGCACGTCGTCTTCCTCTCGGATCTCGAACGGAAGCGCGAAGCGTCGATAGAGGGCCGGCAACACCACCAGCGTCAGAAGAGTCGCCGTGATCAGCCCGCCGATGACGACGGTCGCGATCGGCCGCTGCACCTCGGCGCCGACACTGGTAGAGAGGGCCATCGGCACGAAGCCGAGCGATGCCACCAGTGCAGTCATCAGCACCGGCCGCAGTCGGGTCGGCGAGGATGCCGAGTTGCTCATAGAAGCCAGGGATGCCGCCGCAGTCCTCGGGCGGGGCGTTTCGTTCACCGGCGACGTAGCGCGGGTAACCGATGCCCGGCTCACCCTGGCGGACAATGGTGACAGTGAGCCGGTGTTCCCAGCCGTCGCCGAAGTCGTAGAGGTAGTCGATGATGGTGCGGCGCGGCCGCAGCACGTCGCGTAGCCGCACCTTGGCGGGATCGCGGCTGGGCTCCATGCCCCAGTCCTGGCCCGCGGGTGGGCCGTAGCGCTGCCCGGCGATGGTGAACTCCCAGAGGTGGCAGTCGAACCAGCTCATGGCGACCTGCACGACATCGTGCAGGACCTTCAGCGTGATCGAGGTCGGGACCTCCACCTGGCGCCAGATCAGCGGGTTCGTACCCCGGAGCTAGATGCGGACGGTCGCGATCTCGGCGAAGGTGTCGGTCATGCGGCCAGTGTGGCAGCGGGGCTTTTCCAGTTCCACGGCAACAGTTCGTGGAGCCTTATAACGGGATGCCCGGGCAGGCGTTCGAGGGTGTCGGCGAGCCAGGCGCGCGGATCGATGTCGTTGAGCCTGCAGGTCTCGATGAGGGTGTAGATGGCCGCTGCCTGTCGGCCACCGGCGTCGGATCCGGCGAAGGTCCAGTTGCGACGGCCGACGGCGATGCCGCGCAAGGCGCGCTCGGCGGCGTTGTTGGACAAGCAGATCCGGCCATCGTCGAGGAAGCGGGTGAACGACGACCAGCGCTTGAGCATGTAGTCGATGGCGTTGGCCGTGGTCGACTTCGAGGACAGCGCGCGGCGGTTCTCGCGGAGCCAGGCCTCGAGCTCGACGACCAGCGGCCGATAGCGCTCGTCGCGGGCGGCCGCCTGCCGCTCGGGCGGTAGACCGTTGATGTCGCGCTCGACCTCGAACAGCGCGTCGATGCGCTTCACCGCGGCGACCGTCATTGGCGCCTTCTTCAGGTCGGCGAGCTCGAAGAACTTGCGCCGCGCATGCGCCCAACACGCCGCCTCGACGATCTCGCCCGCCTTCCGGCCCGGCCTGTAGAGCTTCCCGAACCCGGAGAAGGCGTCCGCCTGCATGATACCGGTGAACGCGGCGAGCCAGGTCTGCGGATGCACGCCGCTGCGGTCGGAGGAGTAGAAATAGGCGGCCGCCGGTGGGTCGGCGCCACCGAACGGCCGGTCGTCACGCACCACCGTCCATAGCCGGCCGGTCCGGGTCTTGCCCTTCGCCAGCACCGGCACCGGGGTATCATCGGCATGGATCCGCTCGGCCTCGCGAACGTGCGCCTCGACCACTTCGACCAGCGGCTGCAGCGCCGCCGCGACCGCGCCGATCCCAGTCGGCCAGCGTGGAGACGTCGAGCGCCACGCCCTCGCGGGCAAAGGTCCGGCTCTGTGTGTTTCGGCGTGCAAGTTTGACCCCCTTGGCGGGGGTATCGGCGTTCAAAAATGACCCCCTGCTGGTGACGTTGATCAGACTGCCCACCGGC
>NZ_JBEPTK010000034.1 GCF_040549485.1 Constrictibacter sp. MBR-5 | reverse complement strand
GTGCCCGCCCGCGGCCCGCTCCCCACCCCTCCCCCACCGCCCACTTCCGGCGGCGCCGCCCGCCGCGGCGGCGGCGGCCGCGCCGGCCCCCCGCCCGCGGCCGGCCGCCGGCCCCCCCCCGCTTCCCCGCCCCGATCAGGCGAGGTCGAAGCGGTCGAGGTTCATCACCTTGTTCCAGACCGCGATGAAGTCGTGCACGAACGCTCCACCGGCATCGTCGCAGGCATAGACCTCTGACAGGGCTCGCAGTTCCGAATTCGATCCGAAGACGAGGTCGACGCGGCTCGCTGTCCACTTGCGCTGGCCGGTCGCCCGGTCTGTGCCCTCGTACAGATGATCCGAGTCCGGAACTGGCTTCCACGCCGTGCCCATGTCGACCAGATTGACGAAGAAGTCGTTGGTCAACTGCCCGGGCCGGTTCGTGAAGACGCCGTGCTCGGCCCCCGCGTAGTTCGCGCCCAGCACGCGCAGGCCACCGAGAAGGACCGTCATCTCCGGCGCGGTCAAGGTCAGCAGCTGCGCCCGGTCGACCAGCATCTGCTCCACCGGGACGAGCTGGTCGGCATGGACATAGTTCCGAAAGCCGTCGGCCCGCGGCTCGAGAGGCTCGAAAGACTCCGCGTCGGTCTGCTCTTGCGAGGCGTCCATGCGGCCCGGGGTGAACGGCACCTCCACATCCTGGCCTGCATCCTTTGCCGCCTTTTCGACCGCCGCGCATCCGGCGAGGACGATGAGGTCGGCCAGCGAGACCTTCTTGCCGCCGGACTGCGACTCGTTGAACGCCTTCTGGATGCCTTCGAGCGTGCCGAGCACCTTCGCCAGCTTCTGCGGCTCGTTCACCTCCCAGTCCTTCTGCGGTGTCAGACGGATGCGTGCGCCGTTGGCGCCACCGCGCCTGTCCGAGCCGCGGTAGGTGGAGGCCGAAGCCCAGGCGGTCGACACCAGCTCCGGCACCGTAAGCCCGGAGGCAAGGATCTTCGCCTTCAACGCCGCGATGTCCGATGCGTCGACCAGTGGATGATCGACGGCCGGGATCGGGTCCTGCCAGAGGAGATCCTCTTGGGGGACCTCAGGGCCGAGATAGCGGGAGCGTGGTCCCATGTCGCGGTGGGTCAGCTTGAACCACGCGCGGGCGAAGGCGTCCGCGAACTGCTCGGGGTTCTGGTGGAAGCGGCGCGCGATCGGCTCGTAGATCGGATCCATCCGGAGGGCGAGATCCGTCGTCAGCATGATCGGCGCATGGCGCTTCGTCGGATCGTGAGCATCCGGCACGAGATTGTTCGCCGCCTCGTCCTTCGGACGCCACTGGAAGGCGCCGGCGGGGCTCTTCGTCAGCTCCCACTCGTGGCCGAACAGCGTGTCGAAGAAGCTCATGTCCCACTGGGTCGGCGTGGGCGTCCAGGCGCCCTCCAGGCCGCTGGTGAACGTATGACCGCCCCTGCCGCTTTCGTGGCGGCTGGTCCAGCCCAGGCCCTGTTCGGCGATGTCGCCGCCCTCCGGCTCCGGCCCGACCAGCGAGGGGTCGCCGATGCCATGGCACTTGCCGAACGTGTGGCCGCCGGCGATGAGCGCCACGGTCTCCTCGTCGTTCATGGCCATCCGCCCGAAGGTCTCGCGGATGTCGATCGCCGCGGCAACCGGATCGGGCTTGCCTTCGGGGCCTTCGGGATTGACGTAGATCAGGCCCATATGCGTCGCCGCGAGCGGGTTCTCGAGGATCCGCTCGCCCGAGGCGCCGTCGTAACGGTTCTTGTCGCCGAGCCATTCCTCCTCGGTGCCCCAGTAAATGTCCTCCGGCGGCTCCCACACGTCGGCGCGGCCGCCGCCGAAGCCGAAGGTCTTGAAGCCCATCGATTCGAGTGCGCAGTTCCCTGCGAGGATCATGAGATCCGCCCAGGAGATCTGCTTGCCGTATTTCTGCTTGACCGGCCAGAGCAGCCGGCGCGCCTTGTCGAGGTTGGCGTTGTCCGGCCAGCTGTTGAGCGGCGCGAAGCGCTGCGCGCCGGTGGAGGAGCCGCCGCGGCCGTCACCGATGCGATAGGTGCCGGCGCTGTGCCACGCCATGCGGATCATGAATGGGCCGTAGTGACCCCAGTCCGCTGGCCACCAGTCCTTCGAGTCGAGCAGGGTGGCGACGACGTCCTTCTTGAGGGCCGCAAAGTCGACCTTCTTGAATTCCTCGGCATAGTCGAAGCCTTCGCCCATCGGATTGGAAAGGCTGGAATTCTGATGAAGGATCTTGAGGTTGAGCTGGGTCGGCCACCAGTCGCGGTTCGACCTGTACCGCCGCATCTTCGTCTGCGGGGCGGTGCCGTGCATGACCGGGCATTTGCCGGCGCTCTGATCGGGTGTTCCGTCCATTACTCTCTCCCTATTTGCCGACCGGGTCGGCGTTCTTCTTGACCTGGGAAGACGGCGGCCCGGCGGAGAGATCAGCGGCTGGCACGGTCGCAAGTGCCGCGCGGGCAGCCGATCCCGGCCACGTGGCCGGCGCTAACGGGCTCCTGGGTTATCGGGAGCAAGTGCTCCGATGTTCGGCATCGGATGTTGTTACCTGCCGGGTCTCCCTCGCAAGAACCAACTTGCACGATGCTAGCCGAAGGCTGACGATAGGGGAAAGTGCTGATCCGTAAAAGAAGTGATAGACCGTGCCTATGGAAGAGGTGCTCACTGGATGAACCTGCGGGACCTTCGCTACCTGTTGGCCATCACCGAGCATCAGCATTTCGGCCGTGCCGCCGAGGCGTGCGGCATCAGTCAGCCGACGCTCTCCGTGCAGGTGCGCAAGCTCGAGGACCTGCTGGGGATCGCGCTGTTCGAGCGTACGAGCAAGGCCGTCACGCCGACCCCGGCCTGCGACCGCCTGATCGGCCATGTCCGTGCTGCGGTTGCGGAGACCGACGCCATCCTCGCGGTAGCGAGAAATCTGCGCGACCCCCTGGCGGGCCGGCTCCGCCTCGGCATCATTCCGACGCTCGCGCCCTACCTCCTGCCGCTGATCTTCGAGCCGTTGCGGGAGGCGTTGCCTGCGCTGAAGGTCGAGCCGTGGGAGGACCAGACAGCCACGCTCCTCGCGCGGCTAAGAGCGCATGAGCTGGATGCCGCGCTGCTGGCCACCGAAGTGATCGGATCGGATCTGGCCGCCCGCCCGCTGTTCGACGAGCCGTTCCTCGCCGCACTGCCTCCCGACCATCCGCTGGCGGCTCGCGAGGTGGTGGCAGAGGCGGATCTCGCACCCGACATTCTGGTCCTTGCGGACGGGCACTGCCTGCGCGACCAGGCGCTGACAGCCTGTGGTCGCAGTGGTCCGCTGGGAGATGCGCTGCGCGCGACGAGCCTCTCGACGCTGCTCAACATGGTGGCGGCCGGCTACGGCACGACGCTCGTTCCTGCACTGGCGGCCGGTGCGGCCCAGGATGCAGGGATCGTGCTTCGGCCGCTGGCGGCGCGGACCGTCCGGACCGTGTGCATCGCCTGGCGGACGCGCTTCCCGCAACGGGCCGCCTCTGAAGCCGTCGGGGATGTCATCGCACGGCGGCTGAGCGGCTTTGCGGAAGGGGCGGCGGCCGGTCTGGTCTAGCCGCCGACCTGCCACCATCCCAAGATGATTGCCGCCACTATGGCGGCCGCAGCGATCGCGAGAAGGCGATGGGGTGTCATCCACGTGCGGGGAGGCGCGTCGCCCGACCGCGCGACGGTCGCCGTTGCCTCCGCGGTGGCAGGCCCGCCGCGACCCGCCTCGGGGGCGACGCCGGCGGCTTCGCTATCCGTTCCCAACGGCGAGGCGGCAGGATCGGCGGCCGCCACCTTGTCGCGTGTTTCGCCCCGGTCGATTCTGGCGCGCAGCGTCTGCGCGTTATCCGGGATGCCCGTGTCCGACGTCGTCATCTTTTCCTCCGCGGATGCTCGCCCCCCGGCCACAGAAACGGAGAGACCTCTTCCACATCGTTCCAAACAACCGCATCGGCGGATCATTCCCGAAAGGCGTGCGGAACCCATCAGAGTGCGAAGAGTTGGCAGGTCGACCGGCCGATGCCGGCGCCCTCAAGCCGAGCGGGGTTCCCCGTGTACGATGTCGCGACCTTCACCCTGAACCCCTCCCTCGACCATTGGAGCGAGGCGGAGGAGGTCGTGCCCGTCCGGAAGGTGCGGACCGTCGAGGAACGCTTCGACCCCGGCGGCGGCGGCATCAACGTGGCGCGCGTGGTGCGGGAACTGGGCGGCCGCCCGCTCGCCGTCTACGCGACGGGGGGCTTCGCTGGCGACGCATTCGCCGCCTTGGTCGAGCAACACCATTTCGATCACCGGGCGGTCCGCATCTCCGGGGACACCCGGATCAGCCATACCGTCTATGACCGGGCGAACCGGCAGGAGTATCGCTTCGTCCCCGAAGGGCCGCGGCTGACGGAGCAGGAACGTGAGGCCTTCCTGGCGGAGATCGAAGGCTGCGAGGCCACCTATGCCGTCCTCAGCGGCAGCCTGCCGGCGCACAGCGGGCCGGACCTCGCGGCCGAGGTCGTGCGTCGGATGCGGAAGACGGGCGCGCGATGCGTTGCGGATCTTTCGGGAGAGGCACTCCGCGCCGCCCTCGATGTCGGCGTCCACCTGGTGAAGCCGAACCTGCGCGAGTTGGAAGCGCTCGTCGGCCGGGACCTGCCGACGCGGGATGACCGCAGAGGCGCGTGCCGCGACATCGTCGATTCGGGCGGTGCCGATACCGTCGCGCTGACGCTGGGCGCGGAGGGGGCGATGCTGGCGACGGCGGACGGGGTACTGGAACTGACCAACCCGGCGGTAGAGGTGCGGAGCGCCGTCGGCGCCGGAGACAGTTTCGTGGCCGCGATGGTCGTCGCCTTGGCGCGAGGGCGACCGACGGACGAAGCGTTCTCCTATGGCGTCGCCGCCGGAGCCGCCGCGGCGATGACGCCGGCAACCGAACTCTGTCGCCGTGCCGACGTGGAGGAACTCTTCGAGAGGATCGTGCGCAAGGGACCCCCCGGCCGACGGAGGTAGCGTGTCCGACTGGCACATCGACTATACATCGTACGACCCTGCGGAAGAGAAGCTCCGCGAGGCGCTCTGCACGCTCGGCAACGGCTATTTCGCGACGCGCGGCGCGTATGCCGACGCCGCGGCCGACGAGCGCCACTATCCCGGCACCTACGTCGCGGGGCTTTACAACCGGCGCGTCAGCGCGGTGGAGGGGCGGGAGGTCGAGAACGAGGATCTCGTCAACGTCCCGAACTGGCTGCCGCTGACGTTCCGGATCGGTGACGGCGACTGGTTCTCCATCGACGCCGTCGAGATCCTCTCCTTCCTGCAGCGGCTGGACCTGGAACGCGGCGAACTGCTGCGCGACGTCCGCTTCCGGGATGCGAGCGGTCGGACCACCCGCTGGCGGGAGCGGCGCCTCGTCAGCATGGGGGACTGCCACGTCGCAGCCCTCCAGGTCGAATTGACGCCGGAGGACTGGCAGGGCGAGGTGACCGTACGGTCGACGCTGGATGCCGGGGTGACCAATGGCGGGGTGGCGCGATACCGCGCCTTGGCGAGCCGCCACCTCGAGACGCTGGATGCGCGGGACGAGGGGCAGCACCGGATATCGCTGAGGGTCCGCACGACGCAGTCCCGGATCGAGATCGTCCAGGCGGCGCGGCTGGAGGTCGCGGACGGCGCCACGGCTGCGGCGGAGCCCGCCGTCCGGCAGTCGCCCGACCTGATCGGGCAGGAGGTGCGCGTATCGACGGGAGAGGCGCCCCTGCGGATCGAGAAGATCGTCGCGCTCCACACGGCGCGCGATCCGGCGATCGCCGAGGCGCGCCTCGCCGCCCTGGAGACGCTCGATCGCTGCACGGGCTACGAGGCCCTGGCGCGGCAGCACGCGATGGCATGGCGGCATCTTTGGGACCGGTGCGACATCGGGTTCGACGGCCCGGGCTGCAACGGCGAGCAGAGGAAGCTGCGTCTGCACATCTTCCACCTGCTCCAGACCGTCTCGCCGCACTCCGTCAACCGCGACATCGGCATTCCGGCGCGCGGCTGGCACGGGGAGGCGTATCGGGGGCACATCTTCTGGGACGAGCTGTTCATCCTGCCCTTCCTGACCCTGCGGCTGCCGCACCTGGTGCGCGAGGCCATGCGGTACCGCTATCGCCGGATCGGTGCCGCGCGGCGCGCCGCGGCCGCCGAGGGATTCCGCGGGGCAATGTTCCCCTGGCAGAGCGGCTCCGACGGGCGAGAGGAGTCGCAGCAGCTCCATCTCAACCCGGCATCCGGCAGGTGGCTGCCCGACAGGAGCCACCGCCAGCGCCATGTGAACGCCGCGATCTGCTACAATATCTGGCGCTACTGGGAAGCCACGAACGACACCGAGTTCATGTATGGCTTCGGTGCCGAGATGTTTCTCTCGATCGCCCAGTTCTGGGGTTCGATCGCGTCCTACGATCCGACGACCGGGCGCTACGACATCAAGGGGGTGGTGGGCCCCGACGAATTCCACACCGGCTATCCCGACACCGACGCCGACGAAGCGGGAGGGCTGACCAACAACGCCTATACGAACGTCCTCGTCGCCTGGCTGCTGGCGCGGGCGCGGGACGTCATGGACCTGCTACCGCCCGATCGGCTGACCGAGATCATGGAACTGACCGGGCTCGACGAGGCCGAATGCGAGCGGTGGCACGAGGTCTGCCGGAAGCTGAAGGTGCCGCTGCTGGACGACGGCATCATCAGCCAGTTCGAGGGCTACGAGAATCTGCGCGAACTGGACTGGCAGGACTATGTCGCGCGCTACGGCAACATTCAGCGCCTGGACCGAATCCTCGAGGCGGAGGGCGACGACGTCAACCGTTACAAGGTGTCGAAACAGGCCGACGTACTGATGATCTTCTACCTCTTCTCCGCCGAGGAGGTGACGCAGATCTTCGAGCAGCTCGGCTACGCCTTCGGTCGGCAGGCGATCCGTCGCAACGTCGACTACCACCTGGCCCGCACCTCGCACGGGTCGACGCTCAGCCTGGTGACGCACGCCTGGGTGCTCGCCCGGTCCGACCGCGAGCATTCCTGGCAGTTGTTTCAGCGGGGCCTGGACAGCGACATCGCCGACATCCAGGGCGGCACGACGAAGGAGGGCATTCACACCGGCGCGATGGCCGGGACCGTGGACATCGTCCAACGCAACTATCTCGGGCTGGAGACGCGTGCGGGAACGCTGCACTTCAACCCGTTGCTGCCGGAGGGCGTGGAATGGCTGCACGTCCGGCTGCAGTTCCGCCAGCACCGTCTCGATATCGATGTCACGCCGACCTCGCTCGACATCCGGAGCCGGCCGGAGGTCGCACCGATGATCGACGTCGCCTATCGCAGTCACTACCGCAAGCTGATACCCGGCGGACGTCAGCGTTTTGCGCTGGTGTCACCGTCGGCGCGTAGCGGCTCGCGGACGGAGTGAGAACGGACCGACGCGGATCGAGAGGCGACATGCAGCGAGAGCAGGCGGCCGACGGCAGTATCCACTTCGATCCCGCTGCGTGCCGCGCCGTGATCTTCGACATGGACGGCGTCATAACCGACACCGCAGAGCTGCACTTCGCCGCGTGGAAGGCGCTGTTCGACGCGGTGCTCCACGAGCGGGCACGGGAGAGGGAGGGGGCTGCGGCGCCGTTCACCGAGGCCGACTACCGCACCTTTGTCGACGGGAAGCCGCGTATCGACGGCCTGCGCAGCTTTCTCTCCGCCCGCGGCATCCGCCTTCCCGACGGAACGCGCGACGATCCTGCCGAGGCGACGACGATCCACGGGCTGGCGAAGCGCAAGAACGCCCTCTTTCAGGAATGCCTGGCGCGGCACGGCGTAACGCCATTCGAGGACACGGTGGCGCTGATCGGGCGGCTGAAGGCTGCGGGTATCCGGGTGGCCGCGATCTCCTCGAGCCGGAATGCCGAGCACGTGCTGAAGGCATCGCATACCTGGGACTTGTTCGAGGTGGTGGTGGACGGGAACCGTGCGGCGGCGGCCGGCCTGCAGGGCAAGCCTGCGCCTGACATCTTCCTGCACGCAGCCGCCGCGCTCGGCGTCGATCCCGCTGCGGCCGCGGTCGTCGAAGACGCCGTGTCCGGTGTCGCCGCCGCCCGGGCAGGGGGCTTCGGGCTGGTCGTCGGCCTGGCCCGCAAAGGCGGGGAACCCGCGCTACGCGATGCCGGCGCGGATCGCGTATTGCCCGACCTCACCGAAGCGACGGTGGGTTGAACCCGCTTTCCTGCCCGAGAGATGCGCGGCTGCCGGACCCCGGAGACTGCCGGCGGTTGCGAACCCCGCGACCTGGAGCATCCCCTCCGGCAGAGCGATTCTTCGGCGTCCGTGGGAACAGGCTCGATTTGCGCCGGTTACACCGCCTAGAAGGCCGCCCGGCGGCGGCGGGCCGACCGGAAGCGTCCGTGCCGGCCCTCAACGATACGCGGGAGAGAGCGATGAAGGCTCTGTGCTGGCACGGCAAGGGCGACGTTCGATATGACACGGTTCCGGATCCGAAGATCGAGGACGGACGCGACGCGATCATCAAGGTCACGGCCTGCGCGATCTGCGGCTCGGATCTCCATCTCTACGACGGCTATATGCCCACCATGGAGAGCGGCGACGTGCTCGGCCACGAGACGATGGGCGAGGTGGTCGAAGTCGGCAGCGCCAACGCGAAGCTCAAGGTCGGCGACAGGGTCGTCATCCCGTTCAACATCGCCTGCGGCGAGTGCTTCTTCTGCAAGAAGCAGCTCTACTCGCTGTGCGACAGGTCCAACCCGAACGCGGCGGCCGCGGCCAAGCTCATGGGCCACTCTCCCGCGGGTCTCTTCGGCTACTCGCACCTGCTCGGCGGATATGCGGGCGGCCAGGCGGAGTATCTTCGCGTACCGTATGCCGATGTCGGATCGATCGTCGTGCCCGACGGCATTCCGGACGAACAGGTGCTGTTCCTGTCGGACATCTTCCCCACGGGCTACATGGCCGCGGAGAACGCCGACATCCAGCCGGGAGACACGGTGGCGGTGTGGGGCTGCGGACCGGTGGCGCAGTTCGCCATACAGAGTGCCTGGATGCTGGGCGCGGGACGCGTCATCGCCATCGACAACATCCCTGAGCGCCTCGCGATGGCGGAAAGCCATGGGAAGGCGGAGACCATCAATTTCGACGACGCGGACGTGTACGACCGGCTGATGGAGATGACCGGCGGGCGCGGCCCCGACAGCTGCATCGACGCCGTGGGAACCGAGGCGCATACCGGTGGCGCCATAGGTTCGGTGCTCGACAAGGTGAAGGCCGCTGCGTACCTCGCGACGGACCGGCCGAGCGTGCTGCGCGAGATCATCATGTGCTGCCGCAAGGGCGGGACGATTTCCGTGCCCGGCGTCTACATCGGCGTCGTCGACAAGCTTCCCTTCGGTGCCTTCATGAACAAGGCCCTCACGATGCGGACGGGGCAGACCCACACGCACCGCTATCTGGCGCCGCTGCTGCAGAAGGTCCAGTCGGGCGAGATCGACCCCTCCTTCGTGATCACCCATCGCGCGGGACTGGAGCAGGGGCCCGAACTTTACGAGGCGTTCCGCGACAAGAAGGACGGCTGCATCAAGGTGGTGATGACGCCGAATGGCTGAACGGCCGCGCCGCGAGACGCAACGAGAAGCGAGGAGAAGCGCATGTCCAGCACCGAGAGGCCGCTCGCCGTGGTCACCGGCGCCTCGACGGGTATCGGGTACGAACTCGCGAAGGAGTGCTGTCGAAACGGCTTCGACCTCGTCGTCGCCGCCGATGAACCCGAAATCGAGACTTCAGCCGCAGACCTGCGAAGCCTCGGCGCCACGGTCGATGTGGTGGAGGCGGATCTCGCCACCATCGAAGGCGTAGACAAGCTTCTGGCGGCGATTGCCGGCAGGCCGGTCGAAGCCCTGCTGGCGAACGCCGGCCGTGGCCTCGGAAAAGGCTTTCTCGACCAGGACTTCGAGGCCGTTCGCCGGGTGGTGGACACCAACGTCACCGGCACGATCTATCTCATCCAGAACGTCGGCCGGGAGATGCGGCGGCGCGGCGGCGGTCGGATCCTGATCACCGGCTCGATCGCGGGGTTCATGCCGGGCACCTACCAGGCCGTCTACAACGCCTCGAAGGCCTTTCTCGACAGCTTCTCGTTTGCCTTGCGGCACGAGTTGCAGGGCACCGGCGTCACCGTCACATGCCTGATGCCGGGCCCCACCGACACGGACTTCTTCGAACGGGCGGACATGCTCGACACGAAGGTCGGCACGCAGACGAAGGACGATCCGGCGAAGGTCGCCGCGCAGGGCTTCGCCGCGATGATGAAGGGTGAGGGCGACGTGGTAACCGGCTGGCACAACAAGCTGCAGTCGGCGATCGCGAACGTTCTGCCCGCCGGCGTGACGGCCGAGATGCACCGAAAGATGGCCGAGCCGGGATCAGGCCGAAGCTGAGATCGGAGCCCTCCGGGCTCCTGAACTTCGGCTCAGCAGGCGGGCGCGAAGCTCTCCGCCTCCGCCATCTTCCACCAGCGGCTGTAAATGGTCTCGTTCGGCGCGTCGAGCAGGGCGCCGGCCGGGAGGAAATCGTAGACCAGGTCCGCCGACTGGACCTGGTTTCGGTCGAGACGGACGCGCAGATGGTGCGGCCGAAGCTGCCACGGGTCGGAAAGGCCCGCAGCGCCGACGAACTGCGACAACGCCACCAGCGTGTTCCTGTGGAACTGGTGGGCGCGGGGTGCCTTGTCGGCGACCACGAGCCCCGCCTGACGCCACGGATCCTGCGTCGCCACCCCGGTCGGGCAGCGGTCCGTGTGGCACTTCTTCGTCTGCACGCAGCCCAGCGAGAACATGAAGGTGCGGGCCGCATTGCACCAGTCGGCCCCCAGCGCGAGATTGGCCGCCAGATCGTGGCCGTCGACCACCTTGCCCGCGACCCCGATGCGGATCCTGTCGCGCAGGTTCGTACCGGCAAGGGCATTCACCACGAAGATCAGCCCTTCGCGCAGCGGCGTTCCGACGTGGTTGGACAGCTCGGCCGGCGCGGCACCGGTGCCGCCCTCGGCGCCGTCAATCACGATGAAGTCGGGCGTGATCCCGGTCTTCAGCATCGCCTTCGTGATGGCCAGGAACTCCCAGCGGTGGCCGATGCAGAGCTTGAAGCCCACCGGCTTGCCCTGTGAGAGTTCGCGGAGACGCGCGATCCACTGCATCAGTTCGACGGGGGTGGAGAAGGCGCTGTGGCTCGGCGGCGAGTGGACGTCGCGTCCGACCGGCACGCCCCGTGTCTCGGCAATCTCCGGGGTCACCTTGGGACCCGGCAGCAGGCCGCCCTGGCCGGGCTTGGCACCCTGGCTGAGCTTGACCTCGATCATCTTGACCTGATCGTGTGCGGCGCGTTCCGCGAACTTCGCTTCGTCGAAACGCCCCTCCGGCGTGCGGCAGCCGAAATATCCGGTGCCGATTTCCCAGACGAGATCGCCGCCATGCATCAGGTGGTAGCGGGAGATCCCGCCTTCGCCGGTGTCGTGATAGAAGCCGCCCATCTTGGCGCCCATGTTCAGCGCCTGTATGGCGTTGCCGCTGAGCGAGCCGAAACTCATCGCAGAGATGTTGAACACGGAAGCGCTGTAGGGCTTCGTGCAGAACTCGCCGCCGATGCGGATTCGATAGCTTTCGACATCCTGCTTGCGGCCCTGGATCGAATGATTGATCCACTCGTAGCGCGGGGAGTAGGGGTCCAACTCGGTGCCGAAAGCCTGGACGCTCTCGACATTCTTCGCGCGCCGGTAGACCAGGGCCCGCTGATTGTGGCTGAAGGGCCGTCCCTGATGATCGCTGTCGAGCAGATACTCGCGCATGTAGGGGCGCAGCCACTCGCAGAACCAGCGGAAGTGCGCGCTGACCGGGTAGAGCCGCATCAGGGTGTGGTGCGGCTGAGCGAGATCCCATACGCCCAAAGCGACCAGCGGACCGACCAGTATGAGGGGCCAGAGCCAATCGGCGGAGAACAGGGTGCCGAGACACAGGAAAAGGATCGCGACGCTCGCGATCGCGACGAACGGGACGTACCGCATGCTTTGGCGCTTCCGTAGCCGGGGGCTGCATAGCCGGGATGTACGGATCGAACGCCGGAGGCGGGATGAAATTCCCTACGCTCACGTCCTGTCCGGTATGCGTCGCTGGATGGGTGCTCGGCGCCCGGAACCGATTCTCGAATGTATGGAGAGTCGGGGGGGGGGGGCCCCCCCCCCCCCCCCCCAAACATAATTTACTAACGGGCCACCCCCCCGCCCGACCGGCCGCACGGCAACGCGCCCCGGAAACGCGGCAAGGGGATTTGTATTAAACCACCCCCCCAG
>NZ_JBEPTK010000033.1 GCF_040549485.1 Constrictibacter sp. MBR-5 | reverse complement strand
CCATCGGCCGCATCGTCGACCTCTACTCGCCCGCCGAATGCGCGAATTACTTCGCCAAAGCAGGCTATGACGCAGATTGATCGGAAAACGCTCTAGCACATTCCGGGCTTTCCAGCGGGGCAATGGGCTATGATCCCGCAAGCGGGATGTAGCGCCGGGAGGATCGGCATGGCAAAGCGCGGCATCGGCGACATCGGCGGCATCGTACGGGGACTTGCGGCGTTGGTCCTGCCGATCGGCATCGGCGCAGCGCCTGCCGCCGGAGCGAACGACGTCCACGCCGAACGACGCGCGGCCATGGTCGAAACGATCCGGACCTATCCCGCCGGATCCGGTGGGCTCGCCGCGCTGGCGCTCGACAAGCGCGTGCTCGATGCGATGCGCGCGGTGCCGCGCCACGACTTCGTTCCACCGGCACAGCGCGAACTGGCTTACCAGGACCGTCCTCTGTCGATCGGCCAGGATCAGACGATCTCGCAGCCCTACATCGTCGCACTCATGACCAGCCTGCTCCGGCCGGAACCGGGGCATACGGTGCTGGAAGTCGGTACCGGCTCGGGCTACCAGGCGGCAGTGCTCGCGCGGCTGGCCGCCCGCGTCTACACGATCGAGATCGTTCCGGAACTGGGACGGCAGGCCGCGGCCGTGCTGAGCGAGGGCTACCCGAACGTTATTGCACGGATCGGCGACGGCTATCTCGGCTGGCCCGAGGCAGCACCGTTCGACGGGATCATGGTCACGGCTGCGGCACCCTCTATCCCACAGCCGTTGATCGACCAGTTGAAGGCGGGGGGCAGAATGGTCGTCCCGCTCGGTCAGGAATCTTCCGTCCAGAACCTCGTGTTGGTCCGCAAGGACATGGATGGGATGGTCTCGACGGACTCCGTCCTGCCGGTACGGTTCGTTCCCCTGACCGGGCAAGGCGCCGGAAGCCGGCCCGGCGGGAGCCCCGCGGGACGATAGCTGCGTCGCCGGGGAGGGGGTCCCGGCCGATTTCGGCCGACGCATCCGCGACGTTCAGGGTCGCCGCGGACGGTGCCGTTCGGCTCCTGGCGGCGCATCCCGACGCCAAAATCGCGCGTTTCGTCGCTGCCGACCGACCGCACGCGCCGCGGGAGCGGACCCGCAGAGTCAGGGCCGCGTCGACGCGAGGGTGTCAATGGATCAGGGCCATCGCCGGAATCGCCTCGGAGGCTCGCCAGAATCGGCTGATCGCATCGGTATGGGCGGCGATGGCGGCGGGATCGGCATCGGCGGCGGGGGCAGGCTCCGGTTCGAAGTGCCCGAAGCGGTCGGTGCCGCGCACCAGCGTCGCCGACAGCCGCGTTTCGCCGACATGGCGGACGTGCGCCGGGATGTAGCTGATGCCGACGCCGATGCGGCGGCCGTCGCTGCCGTTCGGGCCGGAGCGATGCAGCAGCATCGTGTGGTGCAGCGAGACGTCGCCCGGCTGGAGCACGAGGTCGACCGCGGCGCTCTCATCGACCGGTTCCGCGAAGGTCTGGCCGCGCGACAGCATCGCCCGCGGGTCCGCCTGGTCGTAATGCGGGCGCTGGCCCATCGTGTGCGTACCGGGAACCACCTGCACACAGCCGCGCTCCGGCGTCGACGGCGTCAGCGCGACCCAGGCGGTGACGTGTTCGTAGGGCTCCAGCCCGAAATAGGTGCCGTCCTGGTGCCAGGGCACGAAGTTCGGCGTGTGCGGCTCCTTCCACCAGATCGTCGTGTGGAAGGTCAGGATGTCGGGCCCGATCACCGCCTCGACCGCGTCGAGGATGCGCGGGTGCCGAATGAGATCGGCGGCCCAGCGATAGAGCAGGTACGGCTTCACGCGGTTCGACGCCTGCCGCCGGCCTGTCGCCTTCCACTCGTCGGCGCAGGTGCGTTCGCACTCGGACCGGTAGTATTCCGCCTCGTCCGGCGTCAGGAGCGGCCGGCCGGGGAGGAAGCCCTTGTTCGCATAGTGCTGGCGTTCTGCGGCGGAAGTCTCCATGGCGCGCTCCATCGTCTGTCCTCGGCGGATGCTTCAAGCAACATTCGCGCCGCCCAGCGCCCGGCTCAAGGAAGGTTCCACGATTCCCGTATCGAGGCGCGTAGCGCCTGGGCCAGCCGGTAGGCGGGCTGCTGCAGCCGTGCCTGCGCGGCGGCCTTTTCGGCCGGCTCGGCGCTCTCGACGGCGCGCAGCGGCGGCCCGAAATCCTGCATCGCGGCCTTCACGGCGCCGTCCTCGACGACCGACAGTTCGCTCCAGAAAAGCTGCCAGAAGCGTTGCGCCGCGGCACGCCATTCGGCGGCCGCGGGATCGACGGTGACCAGCAGGCCCGCCACGGCAGCCGTCTCCATGTACAAATCGAACTGCTTGTCGCGGAAGCGTCCCCCTGCTTCGAAGCTGCGGATGCGGTTCTGCTGTTCCAGTTCGGTTTGCTGTCGTACCAGCAGCGCCTCTCGCCCGGCCGCCTGCTGCCGCTGGTCGTGGAGGTAGGTCGCCGCGACCCAGAGGCCGGCGGCGACGGCGCTGACGACCGGAATGACTCCCTGCAGGAACGCGAGCCATGTGCCGGTCCGGGGACCGGGGCCGGGCTGCTTCTCCATTCCGCCCGTCACCATCGGACCCGCATGCCGTTCGAACGTCGCGGATATGGTGAGCGTCTCGCTCGTCGGCGGCAAGAGCGACCCGAGAGGACCGCGAGGACCGGGTCAGCGCGGGCGTCGGCCCTTGCTCTTGCTCGCGCCGCCGCGGCGGCCGCCGCCCTTGTAGCCCTGGCTGATCTGCTGGATCGCCGTCTTGGCGCGGCCCTTCGGGGCGCCGTCGGCCGAGGGGGCCATGTCGAGTTCGATCGCCTGCAGGCGCTTCAGTTCGTCCCGCAGCCGTGCCGCCTCCTCGAACTCCAGGTCGGCGGCGGCGGCGCGCATCCTCTTCTCGACCTCGGCAATCGTCGCCTGCAGGTTGTGGCCGATCATCGCCTGGTCCTCGCCGAGACCGGTCGCGACCGTGACGTGGTCGCCGCGCTCGTACACGCTCGACAGGATGTCGGAGATGTTCTTCTTGATGGATTGCGGCGTGATGCCGTTCGCCAGGTTCCACGCCTGCTGCTTCTCGCGGCGCCGCTCCGTTTCCGCGAGCGCGCGCGTCAGGCTGTCGGTCATGCGGTCGGCGTAGAGGATGACGCGCCCGTCGACGTTGCGCGCGGCGCGGCCGATCGTCTGGATCAGCGAGGTGAAGGAACGAAGATAGCCTTCCTTGTCCGCATCCAGGATGCAGACGAGCGCGCACTCCGGGATGTCCAGGCCTTCGCGCAGCAGGTTGATGCCGATGAGGACGTCGAAGGCGCCGAGGCGCAGGTCACGGATGATCTCGATCCGTTCGAGCGTATCGACGTCCGAGTGCATGTAGCGGACGCGGATCCCCGCCTCGTGCATGTATTCGGTCAGGTCCTCCGCCATCCGCTTGGTGAGGGTGGTGACCAGCACCCGCTCGCCCTTGGCGGCGGCTTCGCGGCATTCGGCCAGCAGGTCGTCGACCTGACCTTCGACGGGGCGCACGATCGTCACGGGATCGATCAGACCGGTGGGGCGCACCACCTGCTCCGAGACCACGCCGCCGGTCCGTTCCAGTTCCCACGGGCCCGGCGTCGCGGAGACGAAAATCGTCTGCGGCCGCATCGCCTCCCATTCGTCGAACTTGAGGGGGCGGTTGTCGATACAGGACGGCAGGCGGAACCCGTACTCGGCGAGCGTCGACTTGCGCGCATAGTCGCCCTTGTACATGCCGCCGATCTGCGGAACGGTAACGTGGCTCTCGTCGATGACGAGGATGGCGTCCTCGGGCAGGTATTCGAACAGCGTCGGCGGCGGCTCGCCCGGCTTGCGGCCTGTCAGGTGGCGGGAGTAGTTCTCGATGCCGGCGCAGGAACCGGTCGTCTCCATCATCTCCAGGTCGAACGTCGTCCGCTGCTCGAGACGCTGCGCCTCGAGCAGCTTGCCCTGGGCGGTCAGTTCGGCGAGGCGGGGGCCGAGTTCCGCCTTGATCGTCTTCATCGCCTGGATGAGCGTCGGCTTCGGCGTCACATAGTGCGAGTTCGGATAGATGCGGATCGACTTCAGCTCGCCGGTGCGCTCGCCGGTCAGCGGGTCGAACTCGTGGATCGCCTCGACCTCGTCGCCGAAGAGGGATATCCGCCAGGCCTGATCGTCGAGATGGGCGGGATAGAGGTCGACCGTGTCGCCGCGCACGCGGAAGGTGCCGCGCTGGAAGCTCGCTTCGTTGCGCCTGTACTGCAACTCGACGAGGCGGCGGAGGAAGGACTGCACCTCCATCCTCTGGCCGGCCTTCACGTTGACCGTCATCTCCGAGTAGGTCTCGACCGCGCCGATACCGTAGATGCACGAAACCGACGCGACGATCACGACGTCGCGACGCTCCAGCAGGGCGCGCGTCGCCGAGTGACGCATCCGGTCGATCTCCTCGTTGATCGAGGATTCCTTCTCGACATAAGTGTCGGTGCGCGGGACGTAGGCCTCGGGCTGGTAGTAGTCGTAGTAGGAGACGAAATACTCGACCGCATTTTCAGGAAAGAAGCTCTTCATCTCCGCGTAGAGCTGCGCCGCGAGCGTCTTGTTCGGCGCCAGGACCAGCGTCGGGCGGCCGAGCGCCTGTATCGCGTGCGCGACCGTGAAGGTCTTGCCGGAGCCGGTGACGCCGAGCAGGACCTGATCCCGCTCGCCCGCCTTCAGCCCGGCCACGAGTTCCGTGATCGCCTTCGGCTGGTCGCCGGCGGGCTCGTACTCGGAGACGAGCTTGAGGGGCGTGCCGAAGTCCTCGTCCGGCGCCAGGGGCGGCCGCCGTGTCGGGAGGGCATCCATCATCGTCAGGACGGGCTGGGACATGGCGTCAATATCGGTCGTGCCGCTCCGCCGTTAAAGGGGCCGGAAGACGGCGCCGGAGCGGCACGGGAACCGGCGTTGTGGCGGCGGGTTATGTCGTCGCCTCGACGCCCTGACCTTTTTCCAACTCGGCGCCGGCGCGCAGCACTCCAAGCGCAGCGCCGTTCGCGACGCCGTCGGCAAGCACTGAGACGCGGCCGGCGGGACGATCGCGACGCCCCGCCGGCAGTCTGCTGCGATTGCTTACACCTTGAGTGCGTCGTGGCCGAGCAGCGCCTCCCGGAAGCGGCGGGCGACGGTCAGGCCGTCGCGGATCGGCATGACCACGGGCGGCATGTGCGCGTCGACCGTTATGACGGCGAAGATCGGTCCCTCACCGCCGTGCAGGGCTTGGCGCAACCCCTCGATCCCCTGCATGTCCGTGACACGGTGCACGTGGCGGATGCCGCAGCTCTCTGCGATCCCGGCGAGGTCAGTGCCTTCGGCGGTGTGCGATACCTGACCGCCCGTCTCGCCGAACCGGCCGTTGTCCAGCACGACGATGGCGAGGTTCGAGGGCCGCCGTACGCCGATGGTCGCAAGCGAGCCGATGCCCATCAGCAGCTCCGCGTCGCCGGTGAGGGCAAGGACGCGCCGTTCCGGCTGTGCCACCGCCAGGCCGAGGGCGGTCGAGGCGACGCTGCCCATTGCACCCAGCATGTAGAAGTTGAGCGGCGTCTCGCCGGCCGCCTCGGCGTCCCAGATGGCAGAGCCGAGGCCGGCGACCACCAGCATGTCCTCGCGGTCGGCGAGCAGGCGGGCGACCGCGGCGCGGCGCTCCAGTCGATTGTCCTTCATGTCCATTCCCGCCTCCTACTTGAAGACCTTGGCGCCGATGACGCGCTGGGAGATCAGCGCGGCCACCGGAGCGTAGGAGCTGAACGCCAGCCGGGCGGAGGCGCGCACGACCTCGACGACCTCCTCCGCCACCGCGGCGCGGTTGACGATGACGCCCGCCGCCTCCAGGACGGCCGGCGTGGCCTGTCCCATCGGCAGCTGCCACGGATTGAACTCGCCCCACTCGCCGCGCATCGTCACGATCGTGAAGAAGGGGATGCCGCAGGAGCGCACGAGACCCAAGGCGTTGATGATGTTTCCGACGCCGCTCGACTGCATCAGCATCGCGGCCCGCTCGCCGCCGAGCCAGGCCCCGGCGCAGACGCCGACCCCCTCGAACTCGTTGGTCAGGTAGCCGGTCTTCATTTCCGGGTCGTCGTGGCACTGCTTGATGAGGGTCGCGTGGCCGGCGTCGGGGACATAGACCACCTGCCGGACGCCGACCTCCTTCAGGACGTCGTAGAGCCCTTCGCGCCAGGGCGTTTCCGCTTTCGCTGCCTGCACGGCATTCCTCTTGCTTCATTGGTGGGCGTGCCGCCCATAATATCGGGCGAGGCACCGATGGCCAGACAGGGGCGACCGGGAGCATAGGGGCCGATGGCGTATAGCGGACGGGCCGGGCAGCAGAGCTTCACGTTCGCCGACCTGCGCACGCTGCTGGCGAAGGCGTCGCCGGCGCGGTCGGGCGATGCGCTCGCCGGTCTGATCGCCGAGAACGCCGCCGAGCGGGTCGCCGCGCAGCGCGCCCTTGCCGACCTGCCGCTCGCGGCCTTCCTCGACGAGGCCGTCGTCCCCTACGAGGCGGACGAGGTCACGCGCCTCATCCTCGACAGTCATGACCGGGCGGCGTTCGCGCCGGTCGCGCACCTCACCGTCGGCGGCTTCCGCGACTGGCTGCTCGGCTACGCGGCGACGGGCGAGGCGCTGCGCGCCCTGGCGCCCGGCCTGCTGCCCGAGATGGCGGCGGCCGTCTCGAAGATCATGCGCCTGCAGGACCTGGCGCTAGTCGCCAGCCGCATCGAGGTCGTCACCCGCTTCCGCGGCACCATCGGCCTGAAGGGCCGCTTCTCGACGCGGCTGCAGCCCAACCACCCGGTCGACGACCCGCGGGGCATCGCGGCCAGCATGGTCGACGGCCTGCTCTACGGCTGCGGCGACGCCGTCATCGGCATCAACCCGGCGACCGACAGCGTCGAGCATGTCTGCGGCCTGTTCGAGCTGATCGACCGCATGCGGACCAGGCTCGCCGCACCGGTCCAGTCTTCGGTGCTGGCGCACGTCACCACGCAGTTGCGGGCGATCGAGCGCGGCGCGCCGGTCGACCTCGTCTTCCAGTCGATCGCCGGCTCCGAGGCCGCCAACCGCAGCTTCGGCATCGACCTCGCCCTGCTGCGCGAGGCGCGCGAGGCGGCGCTGTCGCTGAAGCGCGGCACGCTGGGCGACGACCTCATGTATTTCGAGACCGGCCAGGGCAGCGCGCTCTCGGCCGAGGCGCACCACGGGGTCGACCAGCAGACGATGGAGGCGCGCGCCTACGGAGTCGCCCGCGCCCTCTCGCCGCTGCTGGTCAACACCGTCGTCGGCTTCATCGGCCCCGAATATCTCTACGACGGCAAGCAGATCATGCGCGCCGGCCTGGAGGACCACTTCTGCGGCAAGCTGCTCGGCCTGCCGATGGGCTGCGACGTCTGCTACACCAACCACGCCGAGGCCGACCAGGACGACATGGATGCCCTGCTGACGGTGCTGGCCGCCGCCGGCTGCACCTACGTCATGGGCGTGCCGGGCGCCGACGACGTGATGCTGGGCTATCAGAGCACCTCGTTCCACGACGCGCTCTACGTGCGCGAACTGCTCGGCCGGCCGCCGGCGCCGGAGTTCGCCGACTGGCTGGTGGCGGCCGGCATCTTCGAGACCCCGACGCGCCGGGCCGCACGGCCCGCCCTGCCGGCGGGGCTGCAGCCGGCGCTGCTGGTCGCGGCAAGCGGATGAGCCGGCCGCCGCGCACAGGCTTGGCGACGCCGGACGGCTGGACCCAGCTGCGCGCCTTCACGCCGGCCCGCATCGCCCTGGGTGCCGCCGGCGGCAGCACGCCGACCGCCGCCCATCTCGACTTCCAGGAGGCGCACGCCGCGGCGCGCGACGCGGTGCACGAGCCGGTCGATTGGGACCGCCTCGCCGCGGACCTGGCGGCCGCCGGCTTCGCGCCGCCGCTCCGGGTGCGCAGCCGGGCCGGGGACCGGCCGACCTTCCTGCGCCGGCCCGACCTGGGGCGCCGACTCGCCCCCGCCTCCGAGGCCGCGCTGCAGGCCGCCGCGAGAGACGGCTGCGATCTCGCCGTTGTCGTTGCCGACGGCCTGTCCGCCAAGGCGGTGCAGCGCCACGCCGTGCCGCTGCTCGCGGCCGTTCGCGACCGGCTGCCGCGCGGCTGGCGGACGGCGCCGCCGGTGCTGGCCGAGCAGGGCCGGGTGGCGCTCGGCGACGCCTGCGGCGCGCTGCTCGGCGCCCGCCTCGTCGCCGTGCTGATCGGCGAGCGACCCGGCCTCAGCGCCGCCGACAGCCTCGGCGTCTACCTGACATGGGAGCCGCGCCCCGGCCGCAGCGACGCCGAGCGCAACTGCCTCTCCAACATCCGGCCCGAGGGCCTGACCTACGTCCGGGCGGCGACGAAGCTGGCCGCGCTGGCGGCCGAAGCGACCCGGCTGCGCCTGACCGGCATCGGGCTGAAGGAGCCGGAGGCGGCGCTGCCCCCTGCCCGGGACGGGGCGTAGGGCGGGGCTTGCCCCGCCCACGGATCGGCGTCACCGTCCTGCACCAACGGCCGGGGCGGCGCGGCGGCGACAGGGCCGGGCGAGCCCGGCCCCAACGGGAGCCGGGACGGCTCCGCCCGCACAGGAGACGCCCGACCGTGACCGCATTCCCCGCCCCCGAAGACCCCGAGCGCCTGACGCTCTACGGCAGCTTCACCTCCAGCTCCAGCTACAAGCCGATGCTCTATCTGGCGCTGTCGGGCCTGCCCTTCTCGTTCCGCACGGTGAACCTGAAGAACGGCGTGCAGAAGACGCCCGACTATCTCGCCGTGAACCGCTATGGCCAGGTGCCGGCGCTGCGGCATCGCGGGCTGACGGTGGTCCAGTCGAACGTCGTGCTCGACTATCTCGCCCGCGCGACCGGCCGCTTCGAGGGGGCGACCGAGCAGGACCGCTGGCACGCCCGCGAATGGCTGTCGTGGGAGGCGGACGCCATCACCAACGTCGCCAAGGTGCGCCACTTCAACCGCTTCCGCACGGTCGACCCGGCGGTGCTGGCCTATCTGACGCCGCCGGCCGAGGCGGCGCTGACCTTCGTCGACCGGGCGCTGGAGGGCCGGCAGTGGCTGGTCGGCAAGACCTGCACCATCGCCGACCTGGGCTGCTGGGGCCGCATGGTCTTCATGGCCGAGGGCGGCTTCGACATCCAGCGCTGGCCCAACATCGTCGCCTGGCGTGACCGGCTGACGGCGATGCCGGGCTTCGCGCTGCCCTACGACCTGATCCCCAAGAAGGACACCGAGTTCGATCCGGTGTGACGCGGGCCGGCCTGACGGCTGGCCGACCTCAGGCGCCGCGGTCGACCAGTTCGATGGACACGCCTTGCGGTCCGCGCAGGAAGGCGATGCGGGTGCCGGGGCGGATCGTCGTCGGCTCCATCGTGAACTCGGCGCCCTTCGCCTTCAGGTCGGCGGCGATCGCGTCGATGCCGCTGACCGTCAGGCCGATATGGTCGAGCCCCTGGTAGGGCGACTGCGGCGGTGCTGCGGTCTTGCCGTCGGGCAGGACCGGCGCGATGAAGATGGCCTGGCCGCCCAGGTCGAGGTCGAGCCGCTCGCGGCCTTCCTGCATCGTGCGGATGATCTTCGCGCCGAACATTCGCTCGTAGAAGCGGGCGGTCTCCTCGGGCTCGGGGCTGCGAAGGTGGATGTGGTCGAACTTGAACTGGTCCATGACGCCCTCCCGCGATTCTTCAGCGCGGCAGTCTAGCGCCGCGCCGGCCCGTGCCGCCATAGCCCCTCTCTCGCGCCTCCGGCCGCCCTGTGCCACAGTCCCCGGAAAGAGCCGAGGGAGAGCCGCCGTGACCGCACCGACCGATCAGCCCGCCGCCTATCCGTTCGGGCGCGTGCGGCCGCCGGATGCGGCGTGGCTGGCACGCCAGGCGCCGGAGGCGCCGATCGAGCCCGACCTGCCGATCGTCGACACCCACCACCACCTCTGGGACCGGCGCGACGCCGGGCGGCGGGTAGGTGAGCCGCCGATCGGCCGCTACCTGCTCGACGAGCTGATGGAGGACATCCGCAGCGGCCACAACGTCGTCCAGACCGTCTTCCTCGAGTGCCACTCGATGTACCGCGCCGCCGGGCCGGTCGAGATGCGGCCGGTGGGCGAGGTCGAATTCGTCGCCGGCGTCGCCGCGATGAGCGAGAGCGGCGTCTACGGCCCGCAGCGTGCCGCCGCCGGCATCGTCGGCTTCGCCGACCTGGCGCTCGGCGACGCCGTCGCCCCCGTGCTGGAGGCGCAGATCGCCGCCGGCGGCGGCCGCTTCCGCGGCGTGCGCTTCTCCGCCGCGTGGGACGCCGACCCGGTCATCGGCAACAGCCACGGCGTCACCGGCCTCGGCCTCTATCGCGAGCCCAAGGTGGTCGAGGGCCTGCGCCGGCTGGCGTCCCTCGGCCTGTCCCTGGACGCCTGGTGCTTCCACCCGCAGCTGGCCGACGTCACGGCGCTGGCGCGGGCGGTGCCGGAGGCGACCATCGTGCTCAACCATGTCGGCGGCCCGCTCGGCTACGGCCCATATGCCGGCCGGACCGACGCCGTGTTCGAGGCGTGGAAGCCGGCCATGGCCGAGCTCGCGAGCTGCCCCAACGTCTTCGTCAAGCTCGGCGGCCAGGTCATGCGCCTCGGCGCCTGGCCCTACCCGTCCGCCGAGCCGCCGCCGACGTCCGAGCGGATGGCCGACCTCTGGCGCCCCTGGGTCGGCACCTGCATCGAGTTGTTCGGCCCGGACCGCTGCCTGTTCGAGAGCAACTTCCCGGTCGACAAGATGGGCACCGGCTGGGTCCAGCTCTGGAACGCCTTCAAGCGCCTCGCCGCCGGCGGCTCCGCCGCGGAGAAGGCCGCCCTGTTCGCCGGCACCGCCCGGCGCGCCTACCGTCTCGAGACCCCCTGATGTCGGAGACATCCTGATGCTCAAGCTCTTCTACGCCCCCGGCAGCTGCGCCCTCGCCTCGCACATCGCCCTCGAGGAGGCCGGTGCCACGTACGAAGCCGTCCGCATGGACCTCGCCGCCGGCGACCAGCGCGCGGCCGACTATCTGCGCATCAACCCGAAGGGTCGGGTCCCCGCACTGGTGACCGAGCGCGGCATCCTGACCGAGACCCCGGCCATCCTCGCCTGGGTGGCGCAGAGCTTCCCGGACGCCCGTCTGGCACCGACCGACCCGTTCGAGTTCGCCCGCGCCCAGGCCTTCAACAGCTATCTCTGCTCCACCGTCCACGTCGCCCACGCCCATGGCGGCCGCGGCACCCGCTGGGCCGACGACCCGGTGGCCATCGCCGACATGAAGCGCAAGGTGCCGGAGACGATGGCCGCCTGCTTCGACCTGATCGAACGGGAGATGTTCGAGGGACCGTGGGTGCTCGGCGAGAGCTACTCGATCTGCGACCCCTACCTCTTCACCGTGTCCCGCTGGCTCGACCGCGACGGCGTCGACATCGCCCGCTTCCCCAACGTCGCCGACCACCGCAACCGCATGGCCGAGCGCCCGGCCGTGGCGAAGGTGCTGGCCGTCCAGCACCCGGCGTGAGGGGATAGGCAGAGGTTACCTTTCCTTCCCTTTCGTTCCGTTTCCTTCCCCTCGAAGGTGCGGAGCGGCGTGTCACGTGGCGACGGCGATGCCGCCGGGCGACGGCGGCATCACGGCAAGTGCGCCCGGATGGGAATAATGTCAATCGGCGGCGCGGCTCACGTGCGTCGCCGGGAGGCATGGCTCGTGACGCCAGATCTGCTCCAGTGCTGGAGCGATGCGGGCGAGACGCCCGCGCCCCCAGGGGGGCGGTTCCGGTGTGGGCAATCTGGCGCGCATTCGATCATAATTCCGGGGGCGCGGCCGTCCCGGCCGCCGTTCGTCTGGGAGGATCAGGGATGCGCAGGGATGGCGGGGGAGCTGCCCGCGACCCCAGGGGATGGCATTCGCGCGGGTATCTGCCGCATCTCGACAGTCCCGGCCTCGTCCAGGCGATCACATTTCGGCTCGCCGACAGTCTCCCGTTTTTGACACCGCGGCCGACTCTCATGTCCGACGCCGCGCATCGTCGGGCGGTTGAAACCGTACTCGACACCGGCCAGGGCGGCTGTGCGCTGCGGGCGCCTGCGGCGGCGCGGACCGTCGAGGATGCGCTGCTGCATTTCGACGGCGTGCGATGCCGCCTGCTCGCCTGGGCCGTGATGCCGAACCATGTCCACGTCCTGATCGAGACGCTGCCGGGTCACCCGGTTCCCGCCCTGGTTCATTCCTGGAAGTCGTTCACGGCGCACCGTATCCGGCCGGGCGGTGGACGCTTCTGGCAGCCGGACTATTGGGATCGCTTCATCCGCGACGACGGCCATCTCGCCGCCGCGGTGCGATACATCGAGGCGAACCCGGTGGCGGCGGGGCTCTGCGCGGCACCGGCGGACTGGCCTTTCGGGAGCGCGCGGCGGCGTTTGATTTCGGGGTAGCCTGGGGGGGGGGGGGGGGGGCGCGCCCCCCCACGCGGGATCAGGATGGTGGGGGGGGGCCCCCCCCCCCC
>NZ_JBEPTK010000032.1 GCF_040549485.1 Constrictibacter sp. MBR-5 | reverse complement strand
GAGATGGTGATGCCGGGCGACAACATCTCGATGGTGGTCAACCTGATCCAGCCGATCGCGATGGACGAGGGCCTGCGCTTCGCCATCCGCGAGGGCGGACGCACCGTCGGCGCCGGCGTCGTCGCAAAGATCCTGGAATAGGAGTAGTCTGCCCGTCAGTAGGAGTGTAGCTCAATGGTAGAGCACCGGTCTCCAAAACCGGGGGCTGCGGGTTCGAGTCCTGCCACTCCTGCCACCCTTATTCGCTGAACGGGCACGGACCCGGCTGGGAATCACGTCTATGGCGAAGACCAACCCCGGCGAATTCATTCGTCAGGTGCGTCAGGAGGTGGGCAAGGTCACTTGGCCCACCCGCAAGGAGACCGGCATCACGACCGCAATGGTGTTCGTGATGGTCTTCGCTGCTGCCGTTTTCTTCTTCGTGGTGGACCAGGTTCTGGCCTTCGCCGTCCGTACGCTGCTCGGTCTGGGAGGCTGACGATGGCTCCGCGTTGGTACGTGATCCACGCCTATTCCGGCTTCGAAAAGAAGGTCGCGCAGTCGATCCGCGAGCAGGCTGACCTGCAGCATATCGGCCACCTGATCGAGGAGATCATGGTGCCGACCGAGGACGTGGTCGAGGTGCGCCGCGGCGCGAAGGTGAGTTCGGAGCGCAAGTTCTTCCCCGGCTACGTGCTGGTGAAGATGGAGATGACGGACCATTCCTGGCATCTCGTGAAGAACACGCCGAAGGTGACCGGCTTCCTCGGCGGCGGCGGCAAGCCCGTGCCGATCAGCGAGGCGGAGGCGATGCGCATGCTCCAGCAGCTCAAGGAGGGCGGGGAGCGCCGCAAGCCGTCGATCATCTTCGAGATTGGCGAGACGGTGCGGGTCGCCGACGGCCCGTTCCAGTCGTTCAACGGCATCGTCGAGGACGTCGACGAGGAGCGCTCGCGCCTGAAGGTGTCTGTCTCCATCTTCGGCCGTGCGACCCCGGTCGAACTTGAATACGGGCAGGTCGAGAAGGTCTGACCGAAACGGTTTCTGTCTCTGCGGAAGGCCACCCCCGGCCGTACCGCGCCCCGGCATTCCGCCGGTCTACAGGGGAGAGGTGATGGCGAAGAAGATTACGGGCTACGTCAAGCTGCAGGTGAAAGCCGGGCAGGCGAACCCCTCACCGCCGATCGGCCCGGCACTGGGCCAGCGCGGCGTGAATATCATGGAATTCTGCAAGCAGTTCAACGCGTCGACGCAGGGCCTCGAGCCCGGCATGCCCATCCCGACGGTGATCACGGTCTATGCGGACCGCAGCTTCACCTTCGTGACGAAGTCGCCGCCGGTGTCCTTCTTCGTGAAGCGCGCTGCCAAGCTGAGCAAGGGGTCGACGACCCCCGGCCGCACGGGCGTCGGCAGCATCACGACCGATCAGGTCCGGGAAATCGCGGAAGCGAAGATGAAGGATCTGAACGCCAACGACGTCGAGGCGGCGATGCGGATGATCGCCGGTTCGGCTCGTTCGATGGGCATCGAGGTTCAGGGGTAGCGTCATGGCGAAGAAGGGCAAGCGGCTCCTGAAGAGCCGCGAAGGAATCGACCGTCTCGCCAGCTACGACGTGGCGGAAGCGGTGAAGATGCTGAAGGAGCGTTCGAACGCCAAGTTCGACGAGACCTTCGAGATCGCGATGAACCTGGGCGTCGACCCGCGTCACGCCGACCAGCAGGTCCGCGGCGTCGTTTCGCTGCCGAACGGCACGGGCAAGACCGTCCGCGTGGCCGTCTTTGCGCGTGGCGCCAAGGCGGAGGAGGCACTGGCCGCCGGTGCCGACGTCGTCGGTGCGGAGGATCTGGCCGAGCGTATCCAGGGCGGTACGATCGACTTCGACCGCGCCATCGCGACGCCGGACATGATGCCGATCGTCGGCCGTCTCGGCCGTGTCCTCGGCCCGCGCGGTCTGATGCCGAATCCGCGCCTCGGCACCGTGACCAACGACGTCGCCCAGGCGATCGAGGCGGCGAAGGGCGGTCAGGTGGAGTTCCGCGTCGAGAAGGCGGGCATCATCCATGCCGGCGTCGGCAAGGCGAGCTTCGACGACGAGGCGCTGGTCGGTAACATCCGCGCCTTCTACGACGCGATCGTCCGGGCCAAGCCGGCGGGTGCAAAGGGCAACTACGTCAAGCGCGTCAGCCTGAGCACGACGATGGGGCCGGGCGTGCGCCTCGACCCCTCGTCGATCGGCGACACCGTCGCCGCCTGATCGAGGAGACACGGCGGCTTCCGGCCGCCGTCAGAACCGCCCGCGGCCATCCTGCGCCCCGGCCCTGCCGGGTCCGGTGCATGGCTGCCGTGCGGCATCCGGAGGGGTGACCCTCCGGCCTGTCCGAGACTGCAGGTGCCCCTCGGGGCTCAAAGACCGCCTGCATAGACGGGAGACGACCGGACGGACGCGCTCCGTGCCGGTTCGGACTTCTGGGACAGGGCAGCCACCCCCGGTTTCGGCCGGGGCATGTGCAACGGTTTCGCCGCCTCGGCGGCGGGCCATGTGAAGTGGAGTGAGCCCTTGCTGCGAAAACAGAAGGAGCAGGTCGTCTCCTCGCTGCAGGACACCGTGGCGGGCATGGACCTGATGGTCGTTACCCATCAGGCCGGCCTCACGGTGCAGGAGATGACGGCCCTGCGGCGTCGCGCGCGCGACGCGGGGGCCCGGTTCAAGGTCACGAAGAATCGCCTCGCCAAGCGTGCCCTCGACGGCACGGCGTTCGAGGGGGTTTCGGACCTTTTCCGGGGGCCGACGGCGATCGCCGTTTCGGCCGATCCGGTGGCGGCCGCCAAGGTCGTCTCCGACTATGCGGCGACCAACGACAAGCTGACGATCATCGGCGGGTCCCTCGCAGGCAAGCGCCTGAGCCCCGACGAGATCATGGCCTTGGCCAAGCTGCCGTCCCTGGACGAGCTGCGCGGCAAGATCGTCGGCATGCTGCAGACCCCCGCGACACGGATCGCTGCGGTGCTGGCGGCACCCGGCGCCCAGGTCGCCCGCGTCCTCAACGCCTACGCCACCAAGGAATGACGCCGGTCCAGCCCGGCGCCACCCAGACGTCCAGAAAATCAGGAGACATTTGAAATGGCCGATCTACAGAAGCTCGTCGACGAACTCTCCGCTCTCACGGTCATCGAGGCCGCCGAGCTCTCCAAGCTGCTCGAGGAGAAGTGGGGCGTTTCCGCCGCCGCTCCGGTCGCCGTCGCCGCTGCCGGCGGTGCCGCTGCCGCTGCCCCGGCCGCCGAGGAGAAGACCGAGTTCGACGTGATCCTCGCCGCCGCCGGCGAGAAGAAGATCAACGTCATCAAGGAAGTCCGCGCCATCACTGGCCTCGGCCTGAAGGAAGCGAAGGATCTTGTTGAGGCCGCGCCGAAGGCCGTCAAGGAAGGCGTGTCCAAGGACGAGGCCGACAAGTTCAAGAAGCAGCTCGAGGAAGCCGGGGCGACCGTCGAACTCAAGTGAGGGCGGCGGACCTGCCGGGTCCTCTATCCGGCGTCTTCCGTCTTGCGGGCGGAGCGCGGGAACTTATATAACTCGGTCCGCGCTGCGGTGGGTTGCCCCACCGCAGCGCGTCGTGCCGTTTTCGCGCATCCCTGTGATGCGCTCCGCCGGCGACCGGGCCGGTCGTCTCCTGGCTCTGATCCGGGAGCGTGCCGTTTCCGGGGATGAAGCCGCCGGCGCCGCCGATGAAGTACGCCTCGTTCGCGGGGCCGTAGTGGAGAACAATCGGGCATGGCCATTTCGACGTTCACCGGTCGCAAGCGCATCCGCAAGTACTTCGGTCGCATTCCGGAGGTGGCCCCGATCCCGAACCTCATCGAGGTTCAGAAAACGTCCTACGACGCGTTCCTGCAGATGGACAAGCTGTGGAGCGATCGTAAGCAGGCCGGGCTGCAGGAGGTTTTCGCCTCCATCTTCCCGATCAAGGATTTTGGCGACAAGGCCCAGCTCGAATTCGTGAAGTACGAGTTCGAGGAGCCGAAGTACGACGTCGAAGAGTGCCAGCAGCGCGGCATGACGTTCGCGGCGCCCCTGAAGGTCACTCTCCGTCTGGTCGTCTGGGACGTCGACGAGGAGACGGGGTCGCGGTCGATCCGCGACATCAAGGAGCAGGAAGTCTACATGGGCGACATGCCGCTCATGACGGACAACGGCACCTTCGTGATCAACGGCACCGAGCGCGTGATCGTTTCGCAGATGCACCGCTCGCCGGGCGTCTTCTTCGACCATGACCGCGGCAAGACCCACTCTTCGGGCAAGTATCTCTATGCCGCCCGGGTGATCCCGTACCGCGGCTCCTGGCTCGACTTCGAGTTCGATTCCAAAGATCTCGTCTATGTGCGCATCGACCGGCGGCGCAAGCTGCCGGTGACGACGCTGCTCATGGCGCTCGACAGCACCGCCACGGAGGCGCGCCGCCTGCAGCTGAAGCAGGGCGACCCGAACGCGACGCTGCCGCCGGCCGACGTCCACGGTATGACCGCCGACGAGATCCTGGCGCACTTCTACGAGCGGGTCGTCTTCGAGCACGCCAGTGCCGGCTGGACGACACGCTTCGATCCCGACCGCCTCCGCGGCGTCAAGCTGACGGGTGACCTGAAGGACGCCCGCACCGGCGAGATCGTCGTGAAGATGGGCACCAAGATCACCCCGCGGATCCTGGAGCGGATGCGCGAGCAGGGCATCGAGGAGCAGCTCGTCGACGACGAGGAGCTGTATGGCCGCTTCATCGCCGAGGACATCGTCAACGGCGAGACTGGCGAGATCTACGCCGAGGCCGGCGAGGAGATCACCAAGGACCTGCTCGAGCGGCTCCTCGAGGTCGGTGCGACGCAGCTCCCGACCCTCGCGATCGACCACATCAATGTCGGCGGCTACATCCGCAATACGTTGGCGGCCGACCGCAACGAGACGCGGGAAGACGCGCTGATCGACATCTACAAGGTCATGCGGCCGGGGGAGCCGCCGACCCTGGAGAGCGCCGACACGCTGTTCCGCGGCCTGTTCTTCGACAGTGAGCGCTACGACCTCTCGGCGGTCGGCCGCGTAAAGATGAACGCGCGCCTGAACCTGGAGACCGAGGATACGGTCCGGACGCTGCGCAAGGCGGACATCTTGGCCATCGTCCGCACTCTCGTCGACCTGAAGGACGGCAAGGGTGAGATCGACGATATCGATCATCTCGGCAACCGCCGCGTCCGGTCGGTCGGCGAACTGATGGAAAACCAGTACCGCGTCGGGCTGCTCCGCATGGAGCGTGCGATCCGCGAGCGCATGAGTTCGGTCGACATCGACGCGGTGATGCCGCAGGACCTGATCAACGCCAAGCCGGCGGCGGCCGCAGTGCGCGAGTTCTTCGGCTCGTCGCAGCTCAGCCAGTTCATGGACCAGACCAACCCGCTGTCGGAGATCACGCACAAGCGGCGTCTCTCGGCCCTCGGCCCGGGCGGTCTGACCCGTGAGCGCGCGGGTTTCGAGGTGCGCGACGTGCATCCGACGCATTACGGCCGGATCTGCCCCATCGAGACGCCGGAAGGGCCGAACATCGGCCTGATCAACAGCCTGGCCACCTATGCGCGGGTGAACCAGTACGGCTTCATCGAGAGCCCGTACCGGCGCGTGCAGGACGGCAAGGTCACCGACGAGGTCGTCTACATGACGGCCATGGAGGAGGGGAAGTACACGATCGCCCAGGCGAACGCCGAGGTCGATGCGAACGGCATGCTCGCGTCCGACCTCGTCAGTTGCCGCCACGGCAACGACTTCCTGCTCGCCCGGCCGGACGCGATCCAGATGATCGACGTGTCGCCGAAGCAGCTCGTCTCCGTCGCCGCGGCGCTCATCCCGTTCCTCGAGAACGACGACGCCAACCGCGCGCTGATGGGCTCGAACATGCAGCGGCAGGCCGTCCCGCTCCTCCGCTCCGAGGCACCGCTGGTCGGTACCGGCATGGAGGTCGCGGTTGCCCGTGACTCCGGCGCGGCGGTGTCGGCGCGCCGCGGCGGCGTGATCGACCAGATCGACGCGACCCGCATCGTCGTCCGCGTGGCGGAGGGCGAGGCGGTCGACGGTATGGGCGTGGACATCTACAACCTGCGCAAGTTCCAGCGTTCGAACCAGAACACCTGCATCACGCAGCGTCCCTTGGTGAGCGTCGGCGATCGTGTGGCCAAGGGCGACATTATCGCGGACGGCCCGTCGACGAACCTCGGCGATCTCGCCCTCGGCCGGAACGTGCTGGTCGCGTTCATGCCGTGGAACGGGTTCAACTTCGAGGACTCGATCGTCATTTCAGAGCGCATCGCGCGCGACGACGTCTTCACCTCGATCCATATCGAGGAATTCGAGGTGATGGCCCGCGACACCAAGCTGGGTCAGGAGGAGATCACCCGCGACATCCCGAACGTCGGCGAGGAAGCGCTTCGCCAGATGGACGAGGCGGGTATCGTCTACATCGGTGCCGAGGTGAAGCCGGGCGACATCCTGGTCGGCAAGGTGACGCCGAAGGGCGAATCGCCGATGACTCCGGAGGAGAAGCTGCTCCGGGCGATCTTCGGCGAGAAGGCCTCCGACGTGCGCGACACGTCGCTGCGCGTGCCCCCGGGCGTGCAGGGTACGGTGGTCGAGGTCCGCGTGTTCTCGCGCCGCGGCGTGGAGAAGGACGAGCGTGCGCGCGCCATCGACCAGGCCGAGATCGAGCGCCTGGCGAAGGACCGTGACGACGAGCGCGCGATCATCAGTCGGACGTTCCATGCCCGTTTGAAGGAACTGCTGGTCGGCCAGAAGATCGCCAGCGGTCCGAAGGGCGCCAAGGCCGGCACCGAGGTGACGGAGGCGGTGCTCGGCCAGTTCGCGCCCGGCCAGTGGCGTCAGCTGGTGGTGGGCGACGATCAGGTCATGGCCGAGATCGAGCGCATCGGCCGGCACTTCGACGAGAGCGTCAAGCGCCTGCAGGATCGGTTCGAGAACAAGGTCGAGAAGCTGCAGCGCGGCGACGAACTGCCGCCAGGCGTCATGAAGATGGTCAAGGTCTTCGTGGCGGTGAAGCGCAAGCTGCAGTCGGGCGACAAGATGGCCGGCCGCCACGGCAACAAGGGCGTGGTGTCGCGCATCGTGCCAATCGAGGACATGCCCTCGCTCGAGGACGGCACGCCGGTCGACATCGTCCTGAACCCCCTGGGCGTGCCGTCGCGCATGAACGTCGGGCAGATCCTGGAGACGCATCTTGGCTGGGCATGCGCCGGCCTGGGACGTCAGATCAGCGACCTGCTCGACGGGATCAGCCACGGCCGCAACGGGGCTGACGCGCTGCGGACGCGCCTGGGCGATATCTACGGCGACTACCACAAGGACGAACTGGCTGCCCTGGACGAGAACGAGATCCTCGAACTCTCCAACAACCTGACCAACGGCGTCCCGATCGCGACCCCCGTCTTCGACGGTGCGCGCGAGGAGGACATCCACAATGCCTTGGTCAGTGCCGGTCTCCAGACGTCCGGTCAGGTCACGCTGATCGACGGGCGGACGGGCGAACCGTTCACGCGCCCGGTCACGGTCGGGTACATCTACATGCTGAAGCTGCACCATCTCGTGGACGACAAGATCCACGCGCGTTCGATCGGCCCCTACAGCCTCGTCACCCAGCAGCCGCTGGGCGGCAAGGCCCAGTTCGGCGGCCAGCGCTTCGGCGAGATGGAGGTCTGGGCGCTGGAGGCCTACGGTGCGGCCTATACGCTCCAGGAGATGCTGACGGTGAAGTCCGACGACGTTTCCGGCCGTACCAAGGTGTACGAGGCCATCGTCCGTGGCGACGACACGTTCGAGGCGGGCATCCCGGAATCCTTCAACGTCCTGGTGAAGGAACTTCGGTCGCTCGGCCTGAACGTCGACCTGCAGGAGAGCGAGGTCTGACCGACTTGCCGGGTTCCCTCCCGATCCGTGGCGGCCGGGCGGTACCCGCCGCTTCGGCGCCAACGGGCGTGGCGCTCTTCAGCGCCATTAGCATCGAACGTATGTCCGGCGTCGCGGCCGGTTCGAACAGCCCCGTTGCCGGGGCGTCAGGAGTGATGCGATGAACGAGCTGATGAGGTTTTTCGGGCAGGCCCCGAGCCCGCAGAGCTTCGACAAGATCCGCATCTCGGTCGCCAGTCCGGAGCGCATCCGCTCCTGGTCTTACGGCGAGATCAAGAAGCCGGAGACGATCAACTACCGGACGTTCAAGCCGGAACGGGACGGCCTGTTCTGCGCGCGCATCTTCGGTCCGATCAAGGACTACGAGTGCCTGTGCGGCAAGTACAAGCGCATGAAGTATCGCGGCATCGTCTGCGAGAAGTGCGGCGTCGAGGTCACCCTGTCGAAGGTGCGCCGCGAGCGCATGGGCCATATCGAGCTGGCCTCGCCGGTCGCGCACATCTGGTTCCTGAAGTCGATGCCGAGCCGCATCGGCCTCATGCTCGACATGACGCTGCGTGAGCTCGAGAAGATTCTCTACTTCGAGAGCTTCGTCGTCATCGAGCCCGGCCTGACGGACCTCAAGGAGCGCCAGACGCTCACCGAGGAGGAGTACCTCCAGAAGCAGGAGGAGTTCGGCGAGGACGCCTTCACGGCGAAGATCGGCGCCGAGGCGATGAAGGATATGCTGGGGGCGCTCGATATCGCCGCCGAGCGTGACCGCTTGCGCCAGGAACTGCGCGAGACGACGTCGGAGGCCAAGCGCAAGAAGGCGGTGAAGCGTCTCAAGCTGATCGAGGCCTTCCTCGAGTCCGGTACGCATCCGTCCTGGATGATCATGGAAGTCGTTCCGGTCATCCCGCCGGAACTGCGTCCGCTCGTCCCGCTCGACGGCGGCCGGTTCGCTACGTCCGACCTGAACGATCTCTATCGCCGCGTCATCAACCGGAACAACCGGCTGAAGCGCCTGATCGAGTTGCGCGCGCCCGACATCATCATCCGCAACGAGAAGCGGATGCTGCAGGAAGCGGTCGACGCCCTGTTCGACAACGGCCGGCGTGGCCGCGTCATCACCGGCGCCAACAAGCGTCCACTGAAGTCGCTCAGCGACATGCTGAAGGGCAAGCAGGGCCGGTTCCGTCAGAACCTGCTCGGCAAGCGCGTCGACTATTCCGGCCGTTCCGTCATCGTCGTCGGTCCGGAGATGAAGCTGCACCAGTGCGGGCTGCCGAAGAAGATGGCGCTCGAGCTGTTCAAGCCGTTCATCTACTCGAAGCTCGAACTCTACGGCATGGCGAGCACGATCAAGGCTGCCAAGCGGATGGTCGAGCGCGAGCGGCCGGAGGTGTGGGACATCCTCGAGGAGGTCATCCGCGAGCACCCGGTCATGCTGAACCGGGCGCCGACGCTGCATCGCCTCGGCATCCAGAGCTTCGAGCCGGTCCTGATCGAGGGCAAGGCGATCCAGCTGCATCCGCTGGTCTGCACCGCCTTCAACGCCGACTTCGACGGCGACCAGATGGCGGTCCACGTGCCGCTGTCGCTGGAAGCCCAGCTCGAGGCGCGCGTGCTGATGATGTCGACCAACAACATCCTCAGCCCCGCCAACGGCAAGCCGATCATCGTGCCGACCCAGGACATCGTCCTCGGCCTCTATCACCTTTCGATGATCCGTGAGGGTGAGAAGGGCGAGGGCATGGTCTTCGGCAACCTCGGCGAGGTCCACCACGCCCTGGCGGCCGGCGCCGTCCACATGCACGCGAAGATCCGCGCGCGCTTCATCGGCGTCGACGAGAAGGGCAACGACAAGGCCGCGGTCGTCGAGACGACCCCCGGCCGCGTCATCCTGTCCGAGATCCTGCCGCGGCACCCGACGACCGGCATCGCGCTGGTCAACAAGGTGCTGACCAAGAAGGAAATCGGTAACCTGATCGACATCGTCTACCGCAACTGCGGTCAGAAGGAGACGGTGATCTTCGCCGACCGTCTGATGCAGACCGGCTTCACCTGGGCAACCCGCGCCGGCATCTCGTTCGGCAAGGACGACATGGTCATCCCGAAGGCGAAGGGGCGGCTCGTCGAGGCGGCTCAGAACCGGGTGAAGGAGTTCGAGCAGCAGTACCAGGAAGGCCTGATCACCCAGGGCGAGAAGTACAACAAGGTAATCGACGCCTGGTCGGAGACCACCGACAAGGTCGCCGACGAGATGATGAAGGAGATCCAGGCGGAGAAGCCGGGCGAGCCGATCAACGCCGTCTACATGATGGCGCATTCCGGCGCGCGTGGTTCGGCCGCTCAGATCAAGCAGCTCGCCGGCATGCGCGGCCTCATGGCCAAGCCGTCGGGCGAGATCATCGAGACGCCGATCATCTCGAACTTCAAGGAAGGCCTGTCGGTCCTCGAATACTTCAACTCGACCCACGGTGCCCGTAAGGGCCTCGCCGACACCGCGCTGAAGACGGCCAACTCGGGCTATCTGACGCGCCGCTTGGTCGACGTGGCGCAGGACTGCATCATCCGCGAGGAGGATTGCGGCACCACCAACGGCATCACGACCCGCGCCGTCATCGAGGGCGGTGACGTGATCGAGCCGCTGTTCGAGCGGATCCTCGGGCGCTCTGCCGCGATCGACATCGTCGATCCGCTCGATGAGAAGCGGGTGATCGTCAAGGCCGGCGCGCTGATCAACGAGGAAGACGCGGAGCGTGTGGAGACGGCGGGAATCGATGCGGTGAAGATCCGCTCGGTCCTGACCTGCGAGGCGAAGGACGGCGTCTGCGCCGCGTGCTACGGTCGCGATCTGGCCCGGGGTACCCCGGTCAACCAGGGCGAGGCTGTCGGCGTCATCGCGGCACAGTCGATCGGCGAGCCCGGCACCCAGCTGACGATGCGTACCTTCCACATCGGCGGTGCGGCCCAGCGTGGTGCCGAGCAGTCGAGCGTCGAGGCGGTCCAGGACGGCAGCATCCGTATTAACAACCGCAACGTCGTGATCGACTCCAACGGCGTGCCGGTCGTGATGAACCGGACGACCGAGATCCTGCTGTTCGACAACAGCGGGCGCGAGCGTGCGCGGCATCGCCTGCCGTACGGTGCGAAACTTCTGGTCGACGAGGGCGCGCAGGCGACCCGCGGTCAGCGGCTGGCCGAGTGGGACCCCTACACGCTGCCGATCATCACGGAGCGCGAGGGTATCGCGAACTATGTGGACCTGGTTGAAGGCGTCTCGATCCGGGAGGTTCTGGACGAGGCGACCGGCATCTCCAACCGCGTGGTGACCGACTGGCGACAGCAGACCCGCGGTGCCGACCTGCGGCCGCGGATCACCCTGCGGACGGACGACGGCGAGGTGCTCCAGCTCGCGAACGGTTTGGAGGCGCGCTACTTCATGTCGGTCGACGCGATCCTGTCGGTCCGCGACGGGCAGAAGGTGCAGGCCGGCGACGTCCTCGCCCGTATCCCGCGCGAATCCACCAAGACCCGCGACATCACGGGTGGTCTGCCGCGTGTGGCCGAGCTGTTCGAGGCCCGCAAGCCGAAGGACTTCGCGATCATCGCGGAGCATGACGGACGGGTGGAGTTCGGCAAGGACTACAAGACCAAGCGCCGCATCATCCTCCGCGCGGTCGACGGGACCGATCAGTCGAGCGAGTACCTGATCCCGAAGGGCCGCCACGTCGCGGTGCGCGAGGGCGACTTCGTGCAGAAGGGTGACCTTCTGCTCGACGGCAACCCCGTGCCGCACGACATCCTGCACGTCCAGGGCGTCGAGGCGTTGGCGAACTACCTGACCAACGAGATCCAGGAGGTCTATCGACTCCAGGGCGTGAAGATCAACGACAAGCACATCGAGGTGATCGTTCGCCAGATGCTGCAGAAGGTCGAGATCACCGAGCCTGGCGAGACGACCTTCCTGATCGGCGAGCAGGTGGACCGGGTCGAATTCGACCAGGTGAACGCGAAGGCCACGGCCGAGGGGCTGCGGGTTGCCGAGGCGAAGCCGGTCCTCCAGGGCATCACCAAGGCCAGCCTGCAGACCCAGTCGTGGATCTCGGCCGCCTCCTTCCAGGAGACGACCCGGGTGCTCACCGAGGCGTCGGTGGCCGGAAAGGTCGATACCTTGCTCGGCCTGAAGGAGAACGTCATCGTCGGCCGCCTCATCCCGGCGGGTACCGGCAGCGTCATGAACCGTCTGCGGCACGTCGCCGCCGATCGGGACCGTGTCGCCATGGCCGCACAGCCGTCGACTCCCGCCATCGAGGCGGATGTCGGGCAGGCTGCGGCCGGAGAGTGACCGAACGCGGGGGCGGCTGCCGAAAGGTCGGCCGTCTCCGCGGTTTTCCGGTCTGTTTCGCTTGACGCGGCCCGGCCGGATCCATAGTATCCGCGAACCTCATTTGGGGGCTGGCGGTAGGACCCGATCCTAAACGCAGCCTCGCGCGCTGGCGATACGATCGCCGCGCTCGATCAGCTGCAGAAAAAACCGGGGAAGTCGGTCTCTGACCGGCGGCCCTTTATTGTTTGCGCGGACCGTGGTTGTCGCGGTCCGCGATTTGCTCTTTGTTGAGGACTGGAAGGGAACACGCATGCCGACGATCAGCCAGTTGATCCGGAATGCACGCAGCCCGCAGAAGGCGCGTAACAAGGTGCCGGCCCTTCAGGCCTGCCCCCAGAAGCGTGGCGTCTGCACCCGCGTCTACACCACGACCCCGAAGAAGCCGAACTCGGCGCTCCGAAAGGTTGCGCGCGTGCGGCTGACGAACTCGTACGAGGTGACCAGCTACATCCCGGGCGAGGGCCACAACCTGCAGGAGCACTCCGTGGTGCTCATCCGCGGCGGCCGCGTCAAGGACCTTCCGGGTGTGCGTTACCACATCATCCGCGGCACGCTCGATACGCAGGGCGTGAGCAGTCGGCGCCAGCGCCGTTCGAAGTACGGCGCGAAGCGGCCGAAGTGAGGATCTGAGGGATGTCTCGTCGCCATTCTGCAGAGAAGCGCGAAATCGCGGTCGATGCCCGTTTCGGGGACGCCGTGGTCAGCAAGTTCATCAACATCATGATGTACGGCGGCAAGAAGGCCGTCTCCGAGAAGATCGTGTACGACGCGATCGAGAAGGCGGCGTCCCGTGCGCATCAGGAGCCTGTCCAGGTCTTCCATGCCGCGCTCGAGAACGTCCGCCCGAACCTCGAGGTTCGGTCGCGCCGGGTCGGTGGTGCCACCTATCAGGTGCCGGTCGAGGTTCGGCCGGAGCGGGCTCAGGCGCTCGCGCTGCGCTGGCTGATCAACGCCGCCCGCGCGCGCTCGGAGAAGACGATGGTGGATCGCCTCTCGAACGAGATGCTCGACGCGGTCAACTCCCGCGGGTCCGCCGTGAAGAAGCGCGAGGATACGCACCGGATGGCCGAGGCCAACCGCGCCTTCTCGCACTACCGTTGGTAATCCGGGGACGTTAGGAGCATTCCGATGGCCCGAACGACTGCGCTCGATCTCTATCGCAATATCGGCATCATGGCGCACATCGATGCCGGTAAAACCACGACCACGGAGCGCATCCTCTTCTACACCGGCCGGTCCTATAAGATCGGCGAGGTGCACGAGGGCACTGCGGTCATGGACTGGATGGAGCAGGAGCAGGAGCGCGGCATTACGATCACGTCGGCCGCGACGACCTGCAGCTGGCGCGGCCATCGGATCAACATCATCGACACCCCAGGCCACGTCGACTTCACCATCGAGGTTGAGCGTTCGCTCCGCGTGCTCGACGGTGCGGTGACGGTGTTCGACGGTGTCGCCGGCGTGGAGCCGCAGTCGGAGACGGTGTGGCGCCAGGCCGACAAGTATCACGTGCCCCGGATCTGTTTCGTCAACAAGATGGACCGCACCGGCGCCGACTTCATGCGCTGCGTGGGGATGATCGTCGACCGGCTCGGTGCCACGCCGCTCGTCCTCCATCTGCCGATCGGCCTGGAGGCTGACTTCGTCGGACTCGTCGATCTCGTGAAGATGAAGGCGATCGTCTGGCGCGACGAGTCCCTCGGTGCCGAGTTCGACGAAGTCGAGATCCCGGCGAATATGGCCGAGATGGCTGCCGAGTGGCGCCAGAAGCTGGTCGACCTCGCGGTCGAACAGGATGATGCGGTGATGGAGGCCTATCTCGAGGGCAACGAACCCGACGCCGAGACGCTGCGCAAGTGCATCCGCAAGGGCACCGTCGACTTCAAGTTTGTCCCGGTCCTGTGCGGCTCCGCCTTCAAGAACAAGGGTGTGCAGCCGCTCCTCGACGCGGTCATCGACTATCTGCCGAGCCCGACCGAAGTCGCGGACATCCGCGGCATCAAGCCGGGCACGGACGAGCCGATGGTGCGCCGCTCCAGCGACGACGAGCCGTTCGCCGCACTGGCCTTCAAGATCATGAACGACCCGTTCGTCGGGTCGCTCACCTTCATCCGCGTCTATTCGGGCGTGGTCGAGAGCGGCCAGACCCTGATCAACACGGTGAAGGACAGTCGCGAGCGCATCGGCCGCATGCTGCTGATGCACGCGAACACCCGTGAGGACGTGAAGGAAGCGCGCGCCGGCGACATCGTCGCGGTGGCGGGTCTGAAGAACACGACCACCGGCGACACGCTGTGCGATCCGACCAAGCAGGTCATCCTGGAGCGCATGGAGTTCCCCGATCCCGTGATCGAGGTCGCCGTCGAGCCGAAGTCGAAGGCCGACCAGGAGAAGATGGGCGTCGCCCTGAACCGTCTGGCGCAGGAGGATCCGTCCTTCCGCGTGTCCGTCGACCATGAGAGCGGGCAGACGGTCATCAAGGGCATGGGCGAGCTCCACCTGGAGATCCTCGTCGACCGGATGAAGCGCGAGTTCAAGGTCGAGGCGAACGTCGGCGCGCCGCAGGTTGCGTATCGCGAGGCGATCTCCCGTGTGGCCGAGATCGACTACACCCATAAGAAGCAGACCGGCGGTTCGGGCCAGTTCGCTCGCATCAAGCTGGTGTTCGAGCCGCAGGAGCGCGGCGCGGGCAATCTGTTCGAGAGCAAGATCGTCGGCGGCGCGGTGCCGCGGGAGTACATCCCGGGCGTCGAGAAGGGCCTCAAGTCGGCCTGGACCACGGGGGTGCTGGTCGGCTTCCCGGTCGTCGACATGAAGGTGTCGTTGATCGACGGTGCCTATCACGACGTCGACTCCAGCGTCCTGGCCTTCGAGATCGCGGCGCGTGCCGCCTTCAAGGAAGGCATGGAAAAGGCCAAGCCACTGCTGCTCGAGCCGATCATGCGTGTCGAATGCGTGACGCCGGACGAGTATATGGGCGACATCATCGGCGACCTGAACAGCCGCCGCGGACAGGTGACCGGCATGGATCAGCGCGGCAATGCCCGCGTCGTCAGTGCCATGGTGCCGCTCGCGAACATGTTCGGCTACGTCAACACGCTGCGGTCCATGAGCCAGGGCCGTGCGCAGTACACCATGCATTTCGATCACTACGAGCAGGTGCCTCAGGCGGTTGCGGACGAAGTCCGCGCCAAGATGGCCTGACGGCTGCGTAGCGATCGACGCGTGATCTGAAGGAGAAGCGGGAATGGCGAAGGCAAAGTTCGAGCGGAACAAGCCGCACTGCAACATCGGAACGATCGGCCATGTCGACCATGGCAAGACGTCGCTGACGGCCGCGATCACGAAGATCCTGGCCGAGACGGGCGGTGCGAAGTTCACGGCGTACGACCAGATCGACAAGGCGCCTGAAGAGAAGGCGCGCGG
>NZ_JBEPTK010000031.1 GCF_040549485.1 Constrictibacter sp. MBR-5 | reverse complement strand
CGCCTACGGCTCCGCATCACCCAGGACGGCAGCGAGCACTTCAGGGGGTCAATATTGCAAGCCGATACGGGGTCAGCTTTGAACGCCGTTTGACATCATCGACGATATTCTCGACGTGTCCAAGTTGGAGGCCGGGAGGTTAGAACTTGAGGTTCTGGACTTCGACTTGGCTGACGCCGTGGAGGGCGCGGTGAACTTGCTTGGCCCAAAGGCCCATGAGAAGGGGATCGATCTCACTGTTTACGTCGACCCATCGGCACATGGCTGCTTTCGCGGCGATCCGCTCCGTGTACGCCAGGTGCTGCTCAATCTCGCCGGAAATGCCGTAAAATTCACCGAGAGCGGGGGCGTGGCCGTCGAAGTCACCGCAGGGGAGTCGGTCGATGGATCGACGCTAATCCGCTTCGAGGTGACCGACACCGGCGTCGGGATAAAGGAGGACGTGCGCAACAGCCTGTTCCAGAACTTCGTTCAGGGCGACACTTCGGTGACGCGCCGCTACGGCGGCACCGGTCTCGGCCTTTCCATCAGCAGGCAACTGGTCGATCTGATGAGTGGGAGCATCGGAGTGGACAGCCGCCCCGGAATGGGTAGCCGGTTCTGGTTCCAGATTACGTTGCCGACGGCGGTAGCTGCGGTGAGCACCCTCCGACGATCACCCGATGAATTGCGGGGGCTTCGAGCACTGATCGTCGACGACATCGAGATGAACCGGCGCATCCTGACCCGTCAGCTCGCAGGGTTCGGGATGATACCGACAGCGGTAGGGGATGGGCTGGAAGCGATCGACGCGCTGGAACGGGCCGGCGCAGAGGGGCGGCCGTTCGATCTGGCGGTGATCGACCAGATGATGCCCGACATGCCGGGGGATGAGCTTGCTCGTCGGATACGAGGCATGACCGGCATCGCCCGGACAAAGCTGGTGATCTCTTCCTCGGCCGGTACCATGGGCATTGCGTCAGAAATGCACAGCGTAGTCGACGCCATACTGACGAAACCTCTTCGAGAACAGACACTGCTCGATACCCTCGTGCGGATCGTCGACCTGGCGCCACCGGCAGCGACGCAACCGCAAAAGGCTCAAGCACATGCTCCGGTGCCACCGCCGAAGGCGTCCCGGCGGCCCCTCAGAATTCTCCTGGCCGAGGACAATGAGATCAATCAGAAGGTCGTCATGGCCTTCTTGGGAACGAGCAACTACCTGGTCGACATCGTCGAGAACGGTGAGCAGGCGGTCGAAGCTGCGCTTAGAGCCGATCCGAAAACATGTTGAGTCGTGAGAGTCGGTTGTGATTCGGTATGGCGGTCGCATTGCCGGAAGGAGAGCGCCCGATGTGGAAGCCGGAACACCGCCGCCCCGCCAATCGCACCGGCCTTCGTTATCCGAGCGACATGAGCGATGCCGAGTGGGCGCTGGTGGCGCCGCTGATCCCGCCGGCGAAGCGGGGCGGTCGTAAGCGGACGGTCGACGTGCGCGAGGTGCTGAACGGCATCTTCTATGTGCTGTGGACGGGCTGCCAGTGGCAGGCGCTGCCGAAGGACCTTCCTCCGAAGAGCACTGTGCACGGCTACTTCGACCTGTGGGACTGGGATGGGACGCTGGAGCGGATCCACCATGCCCTCTACGTCCGGGAACGAGAGCGGCAGGGCCGTGAGGCGAGCCCGAGTGCCGCGATCGTCGACAGCCAGACGGCGCGGGGCGCCTCAAAAGGGGGCTCTCGATCGACCCGGCCGGGTATGATGCGGGCAAGAAGACCAAGGGTCGCAAGCGTCACGTTCTCGTCGACACGCTCGGTCTCCTGCTGAGCGTCTTCGTGCATTCCGCCGACATCCAGGACCGCGACGGCGTGCTGCCGCTGCTGCGCCGGGCGCGCCCGCGCTTCCCCTTCATCGAGCGGGTGTTCGCCGACGCGGGCTATGCGGGCGAGAAGACGGCCAAGGCGGTGGCCGCCACCGGCGCCTGGGCGATCCAGATCGTGAAGCGCACCGACAGGCACCGCTTCGTCCCGTTGCCCAAGCGCTGGATCGTCGAGCGGACCCTGGCCTGGATCAGTCACAACCGACGCCTCGCCCGCGACTTCGAGCGATACGCCCGCACCGTCGCCGCATTCATGCGTCTCGCCATGATTCGCCTGATGTTGCGCCGGCTCGCCTAAATCACCGAAAATACAGCATTACTTCACGGATCGGCTCTTAGAGCCGACTATGATGTCGTGCTGATGGATCTGCAGATGCCCGTTCTCAACGGGGCTGACGCGACCAAACGCATTAGGGCGTTACCGGCGCCCCGCAACGCCGTGCATGTGATCGCACTGACAGCGCATGCCATGAAGGGCGTTCGTGAAGACTGCCTGGCTGCCGGGATGAACGATTACATCTCCAAGCCGATCCACGCTGCTACGCTGATTCAGAAACTGGCTGCTCTTGAGAAATCTCTAGCAGAAGGTGATTGAACGGAAGCGGCAGCGCGAGGGTAGATTCCCGCACATTGAAACCGCGAGATCGTTGGGAGGTTGCCGCGAGGGGCATAAGCCGCACCCTTGAGGTTCATCGGAACGTGCATTTCCGTAAGCGGAGGAACTTTCATCGTCATGCGACGCCGAGCCTTGACGAGGGAGCCGATCAGACGTAGGAGCGCCTGATGTTCGGGCCGTTTGCATCGGTCCGAAGGAAGACGCCGATCTCGATCCTGGATGCTCCGCCGCCCGACGATACGTTGGGCTCGTGAAGCACGAAGGCCGCACCGTTGGCTGGGTCGGGAGCGAGCGACAGCGGTCCCCTAGCGGGCTGCGGCAAAGCTCCGCATCCCGGCCATCATCGTGCTTCCAGATTTGTCATCCGAGCCTAGGAGCAGGAACAGCGACGCGACCGGGCGTTTCGGTAGGGGCGCTCGCGCGATGGAAGGGACGATCAGCGGAGGTGCGGTTCACGGACGAGTTGGGAGAACTGGTCGTTGATGTGCCGTGTTCGGCGAGTGCGGCAGTCCAACTTCGATGGCAGGATCAGACGAGGTCGATCGAACTGGCGGTGGAGCCGATGAATGCCCCGAGTACATGCCTCATCGTCGGCACATGGCGGATCACCGGAGCGGATATCTGGGATCGCGAGTATCTCGATCTCAGTGGTCCCGCACGGTTCGTCATCAACCGTGACGGTCGCGGCAAGATCGCTTTTGGCGCGATGGAGGCGAGGATGGATATCGAATACGGCCGGTCAATGATCTTCTACACCTGGATGGGATTCGATGAGGGTGACGAGGTTCGCGGCACGGGCTCAGCCGAACTGGTCGACGACGGCTTGAACCGCCCCGGGTTTGCCGGAGGCTCCAACTCCTGAGAAGGTGGAGCCATCATGAGTAAGGCGACGAACAAGTTTTCCCCGGAGGTCCGCCAGCGTGTCGTGCGGCTGGTGCTTGATCACGAGCATGAACATCCCTCGCGCTGGGCTGCGATCATGTCAATCTCGGCCAAGATCGGCTGCACGAGCCAGAGGCTGAACGAGTGGGTGAAGAAGGCCGAGGTCGATGCCGGCAGGCGGGCCGGCGTGCCGACGGACATGGCCGCGAAGCTGGAGGCCGTGGAGCGGGAGAACCGAGAGCTTCGGCAGGCCAACGAGATCCTGCGCAAGGCAAGCGCCTATTTTGCCAGGCGGAGCTCGACCGCCCAATCAAACGATGATCGCGTTCATAGACGATCACCGCGAGGTCCACGGGGTCGAGCCGATCTGCAAGGTACTGCCGATCGCCCCGTCGAGCTACCGTGATCATCTCGCCAACCGCGCCGATCGGAGAAGCTGTCGTCACGAGCGAAGCGGGACCTGGCGCTGAAGCCCGTGGTCGAGCGCGTCTTCGCCGAGAACTTCGAGGTGTATGGTGCGCGCAAGATCTGGAGGCAGATGCTGCGCGAAGGCTTTGCCGTCGCCCGCTGCACCGTCGAGCGGCTGATGGCTGACCTCGGCCTTCATGGTGTCATCCGTGGAAAGCCGGTCCGCACCACGGTTCAGGACAAGGCCGCCCCGTGCCCGCTCGACGATGTGAACCGGGCCTTCCATGCCCCGGCGCCCAATAGGCTCTGGCTCTCGGACTTCACCTACGTCAGCACCTGGTCGGGTTTCGTTTATGTGGCTTTCGTCATCGACGCCTGTGCCCGCCGCATCGTCGGCTGGCGGGTGAGCAGGACCGCCCGTGCAAGCTTCGTCCTGGATGCTCTCGAACAGGCCCTGCATGAACGGCGGCCCGTTCGTCGCGGCGGACTGGTGCACCATTCCGACAGGGGGGCTCAGTATGTCAGCATCCGCTACGCCGAGCGCCTGGCCAAGGCCGGCATCGAGCCCTACGTCGGCAGCGTTGGAGATTCCTACGACAACGCCCTCGCCGAGACGATCAACGGCCTCTGCAAAGCTGAGGTGATACATCGGCGCGGGCCATGGCGAGCTTCGAGGCCGTCGAGTTCGCCACCCTGAGCTGGGTCGACTGGTTCAATCATCGCCGGCTGTTGGAGCCCATCGGCAACATCCCGCCGGCCGAAGCCGAGGAACGCTACTACGCCATGCTGGAAGAACCTGCCATGGCGGCGTGACTCAAGCGAAACGGCCTCCGGCAAACCCGGAGCGGTTCAGAGTTGTGTCTGGGCGGGGTCCTAGTGTCGATGCGTTGCGGCTTCATATGTCTGCGTTTGCGGTAATACGTCGGGCGGCTGCCAAGGAGCGCCGCAAGTCCGCCAGTGCTCGTTCGGCTGCGACCCTTGCTCGATCCGGCCCGATCGCAGCGCCTTCGCCGAACACGGCCGTTCCTCCACTATGCAGTACGGTTCTGACATCGCTGAAGTCGAGCCCGATGAGGCCCCGCTGCGAGACGAGCTTCGAGATCGCTTCAATCGAGCTTGTAGCTGACGCGATGCCAGGATCAAGGACCAGGGGAGGGGGCGCGGCTCTGGCTCGGCCATAGGGGCACCCGATCAGTGCGACCGCAGAAGCACCGCTCTGTAAAAATGAACGCCTTGTGATCCGCATCAGGCTACTCGTGACGGGGGATCATCATGGCCGGAAAGTCGCATCTGTCTACCGCGCTGGCGTTGCCTCACGCTCGGCGGCGTGACCAAGCCAGAGAGCGGCGCGCTCCGATCCCACTATCGGGCATGCGGCTTGCGCACCTAGCCGGTCCGCTGGAAAGTGCGACCGGCAATAGGGGAGACGCGAATGACGGTCGAGCCAGACGCGGCGATCGCGCTGCTCGTCCGCTTTGGCAAAGCCTTCAATTCCGGCGATGTCGGCGGCATCCCCGCATCCGTCACCCGCACTTCGAATGGTGGCCGCCGCAGGGGCGGGACACGTCCGGTGGCCGGAGTGCGCTCGGCATGGAAGTTGCTCGCAGGCGACCGGATCATCGTTCGGTACCGCTTGACGGACGAATGGAAGACACGCGCGCCGATCGGTTTTCTCGGTATGGCTTAGCGAATGCGGCAATGCCTGTGGACTTCCTCTTGGTTGCTCGCAACGCGTCACAGAACGGTGCAGACATCTATGGCGCGCGGAAGGACCGGAAGCGTTAGAAAATCGTCCGCCACAACCTTCACAGATCCGCGAAACGTGAGACCTTGAGGAAAGGAGCGCTGGCCCGCCGCCTGCGCGGCACACTTCAGGGGATCTGATTGGGACGGACGATACAGTGGAACTGGCGCGCCTCGAAGGAACTGGACTCGATCGTCCGACTGTGGCTGCTACGCATCGTGGTGGAATTGGGCGCAGACGGCGGCCTGTTTGACGCCGATAGCATCGGCGACGCGCATCTCGCCGGCTTGCTCGGGCTGAAAGTTTCGAGGAAACATCACGACCGGGCGACGGCGCGGCAGCAGCTTCGGTCACTCCTCGCCGCATGCGAAAACGATCAGGCTGCCCAGGAATTACCTCCCATACTGGACGAGAACATCGAGCGCCTCGCCGCTCTTGTGGGGCTGTCCGAGATTGATCGCCAGATCCTTGGCTTTGCCGTGCTGCTATCGATGACCGCCGAGCTGGCGGACGCCTGCAGAGATCTCGGGGAAATGACTTCGACTGTTGCGATGCGCGCGGTCTCGGCGATCCTTCATCTCTCGACCGATCAGGTCTTCAAGGCACTCGGCCCTGCAGGTCTGCTGGCGCGTGCCGGCCTCTTGTCCGTCAATAAGGAGCGTCACGCCGATCTCGCTCACAAGCTGCAGTTCGGTTCGATCCGTTTTCCGGACTGGATGACTTCGGAGGGAACCGACCCCCTCGACCTCATCGCCGATGCTGTCGTGCTGGCCCGACCTGCCGAACTCGGCCTGGATGATTACCCGCATCTGACAGATTCGCTCCAAATCCTGATCCCGTATCTGCGACGGGTTGTCCAGGATCGCCGCGAGGGAGTGAACGTCCTGATCCACGGCTTGCCCGGCACCGGCAAGACCCAATTAGCGCGCACGCTGGCACGGGAGGTCGGTGTGGAGCTTTTCGAGATCACCGACAACTACCGGGACGGCGAGCCGATGGAGGGTTCGGGACGATTGACGGCCCTCCACGCGGCGCAGCACGTACTGGCACAGCGGCGCGTGCTGCTGGTGTTCGACGAACTGGAGGACGCCTTCGCCGGGACGATTGCCGAGCGAAGTGCCGCGCAATCGACGAAGGCGTGGATCAACCGCACTCTGGAGCAGAACCCGCTCCCGACGATCTGGGTTTCCAACTCGACGGCATGTCTCGATCCCGCATTTGTACGCCGGTTCGACTTCTGCCTTGAGCTACCGGTACCGCCGAAGCCACAGCGAGAGCGGATGATCCGTGCCGCCTGTGGCGAACTGGTCGATGACGCGGCAGTGGCGCGTCTGGCGTCCGGCGACATGGTGGCGCCAGCGGTCATCGCTCGCGCGGCGGCAGTCGTCGGAGCCGTTCAGGGTGATGGCGGCGATGCCGGATCAAGCGCAGCGATCGAATTGTTGGTTCGCAACACCATGCTGGCGCAGGGCCACCGGGTGCCGAACGACGCCATCCCTGATCCCAAAGAGCAGGTTTACGACCTGGAGTGCGTCAATGCCGACGGGGATCTGCGCGGTCTCGCAGAAAATCTTCGTCGCGTCGGCGCCGGCCGCATCTTTCTTCACGGTGCTCCCGGCACCGGCAAAACGGCCTACGCGAGGTGGTTGGCCGACACCGTGGGTAAGCCGCTGCGAGTGAAGCGCGCGTCCGATATCCTTTCGCCGTTCGTCGGACAGAACGAGCAGAATATCGCCTCGGCTTTCCGCGCGGCCAAGCGGGATGGCGCCGTCTTGCTGATCGATGAGATCGACACTTTCCTGCTCGACCGCCGTAACGCGCAGCGTCATTGGGAGGTCAGCCTAGTCAACGAGATGCTGACCCAGATGGAATGCTACGATGGCATCTTCATCGCCTCGACGAACCAGGTCGGCGCTCTCGATAAGGCCGCACTGCGGCGCTTCGACATCAAGATCGGTTTCGGGACGCTGCGGCCGGAGCAGGCGTGGGAACTGTTGCGGCGGCAATGCGTGGCGCTAGGATTGGGTGAGCCTGAGCAGGAACTGCAGCGGACGATTCAGCGCCTGGACGGGTTGGTGGTGGGCGACTTCGCGACGGTCGCCCGCCGCAGCCGCCTATCTGCAATTGGCACCGCGAGTGCGTTCGTCGCCGCGCTGGCGGAAGAGTGCGCGCTAAGGGGTAAGCGGACGATCGGCTTCGCTTTGCCGTAGGCGATGTCATGCTCGATACCGGTGATCAATGGTGGCGGCAGTCCGGCCGTGGCGGATGGGAGTCCATCCGGATGGACTTCCCACCGACCTTCATCGCGGAAGCGATTCGTCCCATCCCTCTGTCGTGCTGAGCGCAGTCCCGTTCCCCTGGGTCGTTTCCGGAGGCGTAAACTATGAACCAGCATGTAGGGGGATACCTTACCCGCAAGGTCGCTGGCCAACGTCGGTGGCGCCATGCGTGTCTGTCTTGTCAGTGTTTCCCTGCGATGCGCGCCGCAGAGCATGGTCCTCACGGGACTGCAGTGCATCGGGTCATGGCGGATCATCAACGGCGACATCTGGGATCGCGCCTATCTCGATCCGCCCGGTAAGGCTAGGTTCGTCATCCGCCGCTACTGGTGCTCATTGCAGGAGATCATCGCGCCAGAGGGGAGATTGCCCGTCAGCGGCCTGTAGAGCGCCACTCGATGCGATGAGAGTCTGATGGGTTCAGAGCAGGAATTACGCGAGAAACTCCGCAAGATCGAGGCGCTCTTCGCCGGAGCGGCGACGCCGGGGGAGAAGTCCGCCGCCGGTGCGGCAGCGGCACGGATCAGAGAACGCCTGAACCGGTCCGAGGACGCCGAGACAGCCGTCGAAACGCGCTTCAGTGTCCCCGATCCATGGTCGCGGAAGCTGTTCATCGCTTTGTGCCGCCGCTACGGCCTGAAGCCGTACCGCTATCCAAGAATGCACCGGCAGACGATCGTTGTCCGGGCTCCAGAGAGCTTCACCAATAAGGTTTTGTGGCCGGAGTTCCAGGAACTCGATGCAGCCCTGTGCGCGTATCTGGCCGACGTGACCGAACGGGTCATCTCGGAGGAGGTTCACGGCGAGACCCGTGATGCCGATGAGGTGGCGGACCCGGCGCGGATCGGACGATGAGAGCTAATGCGGAGTTTGCGATCCTGCACGAGATTCTCACGCCGTAGAGGCCGGGCTGACCGATGTCTGGAGGCGTGTGAACTGCCAGCACGCTTGTAGGGGGTACCTTCCTGGCAAGACGCGAAGCCGCTGTCCCCAATGTTTCCTGGGAAACATCGCGGCTGATGATCCGCGTTCGTCCCGCCGCAAGCGCGCAGGTGTGGGCGACGCCTTATACGCTTTTGTCCGCAGTTTATGTCGGCCGTGCGCTGCCATACGCGGAGGAACTTTCATCGTCAGGCGACGCAGAGCCCTCCACAAGGGAGCCGATCAGACGCAGAAGCGCCTGATGCTCAGGTCCGTTTGCGTCAGCGCGCAGGAAGGCGCCGATCTCGATCCTGGAAGGTCGGCCGCCCGACGATGCGTTGGGCTCATGAAGCACGAATGCAGCACCGTTGGCCGGGTCGCGCGCGAGCGACCAGCAGTCCCCCTGCGGGCTACGGTATAGCTCCCTCATCCCAGCCAACATCGTGCTCCCAGATTTGTCATCCGACCCTATAGGAGCAGGTTGAACGGAGCGACAGGGCTTTTAGTGGAGGCGCCGCGCGAGGCGCCACGTCCTCACGGACCCGGGCCGTGATGGCCTCACCAACGTGAAGATCGTTGCCCGCCCCGGCTCTCCCTCGCGCGCAAGGTCACAGGCGGCGCTGCAACAGCGAATAGCCTACGGATGCCACGAACACCGGCCATCCTGCGATCACCACGCCCGTGATGAGGGCGGGTACCTCCTCCTGGTTTTTTTCCGTGTAGATCGACCGAACCGGCAAGGCGATCGCCGTGCCCACGAGAATGTAGACGATCAGCCCGATCTCATTCCACGGAAGGGAGGAAGGGAGGTGTGTGAGCGAATTTGGGGGTGTGGGGGATACCTTGCCCGCCAGACCGCCAGTCACCCGCGATGGATGATCCGGCGAAATCCCTGCAGCGGGTGCTGAGACGGAGCCGTAAAGCCGTCGAACTTTCAGCCCTGTCGTATGTGCCGCCGAACCATCGCGCGATAGGCGCCGATCACAACCGGCTTCCGCATGTAATCGACGACGCCGATGGCGTCGCGCAATTCCTCAAGGTCAAACTCAAAGCACGTAACCATCACGACCGGGATCGTCCGAAGCGCCTCATCCTGGTTCAACCAGGTCGCGACCTCATAGCCAGAAACCTTAGGCAGTTGGCAATCCAGGTGGATCAGGTGAGGTAGATGAACGTGCGCGACATCCAGCGCCTCTGCGCCGGTCCGCGCCAATACCACGCGGTAGCCAACTTCCACCAACAATGTCTGGAAGAGCTTCGCGCACGTCGCGTTGTCATCGACAACGAGCACCGTTTGCGGCGATCGGCCGCCAGCCTCCCGTAGGGACTCCGAGTCCACGACGTAATCGCTCAGGCAGGGTTCAAACGGCGTGGGAGCGGGATGCGCGCCACGATGCAGATGGCAGAGGTGCACGAAGAACCTGGGCGAGACGTTGAGAGCCTCTGAGGCGCGCGGGCCGTCCCGAGGTAGTGCAGCGGTTCAAAGGGCAATCCTCTAGGCGACATCACCTACACCGTGTCGTGCCGAAGCTGTCGGTACGGCATGTGGTGCCGTTACTGCTTCGGGTTGTTCCGAAAGAATCGGTGCGCCACGAGGTCCCCTGGTTGTCTCTCGTCGTCCCGAAGGAGTCCGTACGGTAGGTCGAGCCGTCACTGCCTCTCGTTGTTCCGAAAGAATCGGTGCGCCAACTGTTCCCATGGTTGTCTCTAGTCGTGCCGAATGAGTCGGTCCGGTAGCTTGTGCCGTCCGAGCAGCGGGTCGTGCCGAAGCTGTCTGTGCGACAGGTTTGCGCAATCGCAGGACCGCAAAGCACGATCCCGGCGAGGATCGTCGCGATCAAACGGGAACCAAGGTTCATCGGCGTGCGCTCCTTATAGCTCGCCCTCGCGGCGAAGCTGCGCCCGCAACCTTACGGACGCATTAACGGCGGATGTCGTCGCCGGCTGTGGTTGTCTCGACCTTCCCAAACCAGCGGGGCGCCGCATCAGACCCCAGAGAAGGGCAGCCATTCGGTCAATCGCGAAACGAAAGTAACCTCGCCACCTCGGTGCCCGCACTTCGGACATCGCATTCGGCGGCGGAAATCGCCCAATTCCATATCGCCGAAACGCTCCAGGAGTGCAGCACGGTCGAGCTTGGCCGTATATCGGCACGGCGGCCCCGGCCCGAAATTGCCGCAGCTTCCGTAGAGATCGTACTGGGGGTTATCGCTGAGGCGGATACCGGACATGCCGCATCCGACGCGGCACATTGGAACATGTCAAGAACACTACGCGGCTCCAGCTTCGTCCTTCTTCTCACCCCGAGCCACGATCGATAGGGCGCCATCCGGTAGCGGGCGCTGGAGCTTGGAGGCTTCCGCCCACGGTGCCGCCAGCCAGGTTTCCCATTCGTCCGGCTCCGTCAGGATCACCGGCATCGCCTTCGGGTGGATGGCTCCCACCTCGCGATTGGCGTCCGTGGTGAGGAAGCCGAACAGATCGCAGGTGACCGGCCCCTCGGCTACTTTCCGGGTCGACGTCCAGTTCGTCCAGACGCCGGCGAAGAACGCGAGCGGTCGGCTCTCATCCAGGGCGAACCACACCGGCTGGGACTTGCCTTGCGGCGTCCGCTCGGGCTCGGAGAACGACGTGAAGGGCACCAGGCAGCGCGATGAGGGGCCGAGCCACCGGCGCCAATGTGGGCTGGAGGCCCGCCGGATGTTGGTCACGCCCCTGTCGACCTTCTTGCCTTCCAGGGCGAAGGCCGGCGACGGCATGCCCCATCTGGCGAGCGTCAGTTCGCGCACGCCGTCGCTCCCGGTGCGCACGATCGGGGCTGAGTAGTCCGGAAAGATGCCGGGCAGGGGCGGGAGGTTGCCGACGCTGTCCCGCATGGACTTCGTCAGGGCGATGATCGCCTGCTGACCCTTGGTCTGTGAGTAGAGGTTACACATGGTGCGAGGCTATCGCGGCGCTGCAATCCGGTCGACCGGCCTCAGCGATGGCGGGTTAGCTGTGTGTTGACCGGCCGCTGGAGGGAAAGTGCCCAGCACGAGTGAAGGGGATACCTTCCTCTTATGGTGCAGAGCCGTTGCGCTCTGATGTTTCCTTAAAAACATCACGCCGTGTTGGATCGCGCTCCTCACACCGCGCCGCCGCTGAGGGTCCTCATCAAGCGGATATGTGGCCGCCATCGGTGCCGGTGCGGCCGTGCTACGGAAGAGAAGCTAATTTGCTCCAGCCCGCGCGGCGTCTGTCCGGTTTCGGACGTTCATTCACGTTGTGTTCAGGGTCGCTATGTCCGCAAGTATGGCTCACCGGAACGGTCTGGTGCCTGACTTCCCAACTCGATTCTTGCAGGTGGCGAGCGACGCGACTATGGAATCTTCACAGGAGCAGAGTAGTGAAATCTCGAACCTTCGTGCCCTACTTCTCCAATGTGAGCGCGAGCTTATCCGGCGGGACCATGAGCTTCGGGAGGTCCATCATCGTATTGCCAACAGCTTGCAATTGGCGTCCAGTTTCCTGAGCTTCCAGCAGAAGAGTTTCGACGACCCGCGCTTCAAGGAAGCGTTCGAAAAGGCCGCTCATCGGCTGACAGCGGTCGCCCGGCTCCACCACCATCTCCACCGGCACAGTGCCGCCTCCAGGGTCGATCTGAAGACATTCCTCGAAGAGCTATGTCCCGAGATCGCCATCAGCACGGGGATGGAATGCTGTATCACGGCCGAACCTGTCACTGTCTCCGGGGAGGTGGCGCAGAACCTGGCCATCGTCATCAACGAGTTGGCTCTGAACGCCGCCAAGCACGGCTATGACGGACAAGACGGCGGTAAGCTGAAGATCCAGTGCCGTTGCGATCGGGAGAGGTTGCGGCTGACCGTGGCCGATGGAGGCAAAGGGCTGGGAAGTGATTTTAACCCCCATGGCGGGAAGGGGTTGGGCATGACGCTGGTCCACTCGATTGTCCAGCAGATGAAGGGCGTTCTGGAAGCGCAGGACGATCACGGCGCGCGGTTCATCCTGACGATCCCGCTCGAATGATCGCCGAAGAGCCGGGCATATTCCATTTCCGGGACCCCGTAGGATCCATCGGCGATTTGTTCCAACCCGGTGCGGTCAAGCACGGTGACCTTCCCACGGGCCGACCTGATGAGGCCCTTGCCCTCAAGGAAGTGCAACGCATCCGTCACACCTGGACGGCGCACGCCTAGCATCAGCGCCAGAAACTCGTGCGTTAGCTGCAACGCGTCACCGTCTACCCGGTCATGCGCCATCAGGATCCAACGGGCCAGGCGCTCGCCGATGGCAGCGCGACCGTTGGTCAGGGCGCTCTGGGAGGTCTGACAGAGAAACGCCTGCACATAGTGCAGCAGGCACTTCCGCAAGGAGGGACTGCTCTCCATGGCCTCTCTCAGCTTCTCCGCCGGAATGCGGGAGCCGGTTCCTTCGTACTGGACGAAGGTATCATTGGCCGAGCGATCGTCGCCCATCACTACACTGACGCCGCTCATTCCTTCCCGCCCGATCAGGCCGACCTCGATCGTCCGGTCGCCCTTGGTTTTGGCGACGACGGAAACGAAGCCGCTCTCGGGAAAGTAGACATGCCGGATGGGCTGGTTGGCAGTTTCGAGGACAAAGCGGAGGTCTAGGTGGACCATTTCGAGATCAGGCTTCAGGCGATCGAGATCTTCGGGCGCCAGCGCTCGTAGAAGCTGATTTCGAAGCTGTTCCGACATCATTGCTCTCCCCCCTTGGGCAAGAGCGCAGGCTGTCTCTCAGCCGCCCGCTACCCAGGATCCGAGCGGACGATGCAGGTAAGGTACGCTGTTCACGCGGGCGCAGGTAGCGCTGGGTGTCGGTATGGCCTGCTCTGTACGATAGCGAACAGACAGGGAGAGCGCGCCCCTGGAGCTGGAACCTGGGGTCGCGGCCATAGTTGACGGTGCAGAACTGGTCGCTGCCCAGAATTCCAGCCGGTGGAACGTGGCGCCGGCGGCAAGTGAAGATCCTAGGCCCTTTCACTTGTGGCGCTGGCCGGTCAATGCGTCCCGCTTCGGTTGTGGTCCCCCTGCAGCCGGAGCGGGACGCGTCGGTGCTTTCCATGATCGGCCGACCTGCTCACGTCCAGGCGGTTTCCACCGCACTCACGATCTGCCGCTGTCTCCGCGAACGCGTCATTGCCGCATGAGCCCTGCAGTGCCGAAGCCGATCCAACCCGCGAGAAGCAGCAAGCCACCAGCCGGTGCCGACAGAGGGAACAGAGAAACGCCCTTGGCCGGATTCGCGTAGAGCGTGCCACAGACAAGGAGGATGCCGAGCAGGAACCAGCCGCCGGTAACTCCGATGACATCGTCAGGCACCCCCGGATCATTGGATAGCTAGGCGACACCAACGAGCGCGAGGGCGTGCCACATCTGATACTGCACTGCCGTGCCCACGAGATCGGCGGCGACCGGCGATTCAGCCAGCCCAATAGTTGCCCACGCGCCAACGCCGACGGCGCAGAGACCGTTCAGCGCAGCGCAGACGATCCAGAGGCGCATCATGGTCCACCAGCCTCTCTGTGAGCATCGGTCTGCAGAGCACGACCTCTCGCGGACCCTATTGCGTAGCATACGCGCGGGTTGGGAGGTTCTCGACCAGGTTCATCTTAGGTGCAGTCGTGCTGCGTCGCTATCGCTTGACGAAAATGAGAACTGGGATAGACGTCCTACTAGTCAGGATGACATGGAGGGCAAAATGCCGATCAAGCTGAAGTTCGCAGAAGTCACCCGCTCGACGTCGACCACCGCCCGCCAGCGCAGTCCGCGCGACGTCATCGTCGGCGCGCTGTCCGAGCAGATCGCGCTGGCGCAGGCGACGATGCGGGGAGAGACCTTCACGGTCTCCCGCCTGGTCTACAAGAAGGGCGAGAAGGGCAAGGTCACGAAGAACGTCGTGCCGCGTGCGTGGTGGTTCGAGACGGATGGGAAGTTCTTCGGGGAAGTCCGCTTCGGGAACGGCGCCGTCGATCTGTCCGGTAAGAACCTGACCGCTTTCGAGTGCGGAACGGCGCTGTCCGACGTGATCGCCATCTTCGAGAAGCTGCGCGATGCCGTCGGCGCGGGCGAGTTCGACGCGCAGATCGTCCAGGCGCGCGAGAAGGCGACGCGCAAGGCGGCTGCCTGACCACTACTTCAGCCTGACCCGCTCCCGCCTGCGATTACTTGGGCGCGGAAGCGGGGCAGGGCGGTCATGCACACTTCCTGCACAGCCAGAAATCGGCCTGTAAGCCATTGAAGCGAAACGCGAAAAGCCTCGCCCCTTACCTTGCCAACGTGAGGGTCGAGGGTTCGAATCCCTTCTCCCGCTCCAAGTTTTCGGAGCAATATCAAGGCGCTAGCCCGACCGGGCCGGCGCCTTTCGCGTTTCCGCGCGCAGCCCGAAAATCTCTGGGCCAGCTACCTCAGGGCGCGAACGGTCGAGTGCTCGTGCATAACCGGTACAGGATTCATCTCCCGGAATAATGATCCTTGGCACGCTGGCATCCTGGCGAGCGATCGCTGCTGTTGGCCGCGTGGCCGATGGGGTTGGGGCAGCCTCTATCATGCGGCCACGCCCGACGGGATGCTGGTGGCGAGCCGTGCCAGTTGGCTGCTGGCTTTCCCGGAGGTCGATACCGAGTCGGATGTCGACACGCCCGTTCTTCCGACGCGCTCACCGTCGAGGTGGATGGCGAACTGGTGATGATGGATGTCGATAGCGGCAGTTACTTCAACCTGGACAGCATCGGCACCGTCATCTGGGAGCGGCTGGCCAGTCCCATCCGGTTCGAGGCGCTGTACCAGGACATGCACGCGCGCTATGACGCGCCGCTGGAGACGATCCGCGTGGATGTCGCGGCACTACTGTCCCAGATGCTGGATCATAGGCTGGTGCTGATCGACCAGCCATGACGGCCGCCGCCGCCCCGGATCTCGCCGCCCTTGCCCGACAGGCGGCCTTCCTGCGGCTCCAGGGCCAAGCCGGTCAATCCGCCGGGCTGTGCGGCCGCGTGCGGGATATCGATCCCAATCTGGCGCGGTTCGACGCCTTCCTCGACCTGCTGACCTGGGCTCGGCCGCGTGACCGGCTCTATCCCCTGATCCGCGATCTGGTGGATGCGGGGTTCGCCAATCCACGCAGCCTCGACCTGCTGGCCGCCGCCGCCATCTGGGCCGGCGAGAGCGAGGCCGCCAGGGCCCTGACCGATCCAGACCGACTCCTGTCCATCACGTCCCTCCACGGGCCCGACGAGCCCGATCTGGCGCTGCTGGCCCAGGAATTGGGCAGTGGGCTGGACCGCTACGACCGGCCCGGCGACCGGTCCATCCGCATGGGATGGCGGCGGAACCATCTGGAAAGGGCGGACAGCCCCGTACTGCGCCGCATGTTCGACCGGCTGTGGCATGCGGCGTCGGCGTATATCGAGCGGCTACCGGCCGATCCGGACAACCCGTTCCTGCGCTCCCGACCCCCCGGCCTGTGCCTGCGGGCCTGGAGCGTGGTGTCGGATGCCGATACGCATCATCTGCCCCATCTTTTACGTGGCCGTGCCGCCCGTGGTGGCCGATGCGGCGGGTAAGCCGGGCTGGCTGCGCGTCGGGCCGGCCGCGGCTTCAATGCCGCCAATGGCTGGGACGAGCGCTGGATTCGCCCGCAACCCGGCCTCGTCGTTATGATGCCGAGCCACTTCAGCCATGAGACCGTGCCGCTGGGCTGTGACGGGCGGCGGATATGCGTGGCCTTCGAACTGTACGAGGCATCGGCGGATCAAGCCGAGCGGCGGTCTGCCGCCAGCCGTGAGCGCTAGGCCGACGACAGGCCTCCTCCTCCGCAGGATCGTCGTTGGATCCTTCTCAATACACTTTGAGATCTGAACATTATCGCCGCATTCTCCATGAATTCTTCAGGATTCCCTCAAGCACTCCCGCAGTGGAAGCCGTAGCCTCGAAGGATTCGATGGTCCGAAAGGCCATGGATATTGATCAGGGAACGGAGAAAGATCGTGCAGAAGCAGGCGATAGAAGTCAGGCGGTTTGAAACACCCGACCAACTCCTCGACATGAAAGAGCGCGGAGGCATCGCCATCATCAAGATGGCAGACGGCAGCGCAGGAATGCGTGCGATTTTCGAGCCGGGGTGGACCTGGGAGGCCGACGAAAAGCCGCTGCTCGGTTCGCCCGACTCGTGCCCGATGCGGCACACCGGCTACTGCATCTCAGGCAAACTCGTGGTCCGCATGCTCGATACTGGCGTCAAGACGCGTATCGGTACCGGCGATTTCTTCGAGATCCCGCCGGGGCATGACGCCTATGTCGAAGGCACCGACCGGGTCGAGCTGATTTTGTTCGCAGCGCCCGAGCATCAGCACTGACGGCCACCAAATGAGGTTTCAATCCCTGCTGCCACCCAACGCCGGCTGATCGGCATCTGTACCGCTACGGGCGATCAGCATGCCGTCTCCGCTGTGGCGGACGGCGTCGGACGGGACCGCACCCTGACCAGGACTTCGACCGAATCCGATCGATCGAGCAGCACCTGACGCAGGATCGCGAGCAGGGTTTCCGGTGAGACCCGGAGATCGAGGGTCTGGCCGGTCTCCTCATAAACGATGTGGGAGTGCGGCTCGGGTACCGTGTCGAAGATGGGCTGGCCGGTCGTGGTCGGGACCCGGCCGAGCAGTCCGTGATCGGCCAGAGTCGACAACCGGTGGGCGAGTTCGAGGGGCGTGGCGGTGAGGCCGCCGGCTGCGGCGATGCGAACCGCCTCCGCGAGGCCCAGATGCGTATCCTCCGCACCGCGCAACAGCGCGAGCAGGCGAGCCAAGGACCCGCGGCAAGGCAGGCCGGCACGGCGCAACTCCTCGCGAAACGCAGCTTCCGCCGCGTTCGGCATCGGGCTCTCCTCCCTTGACGTCGCGGGTGACCGCATGCGTGCGACGCTGCGGTCTTATCCCGAAGGCGGCGCCGGGGGGGGGGGGGGGGCGGCGGGGGGGGGGGGGGGCGGCCGCCGCCCCCCCCCCCGGCCGGGGGGGGGGGGGGGGGGGTAAAGAATTTTGG
>NZ_JBEPTK010000030.1 GCF_040549485.1 Constrictibacter sp. MBR-5 | reverse complement strand
GCCTACGGCTCCGCATCACCCAGGACGGCAGCGAGCACTTCAGGGGGTCAATATTGCAAGCCGATACGGGGTCAGCTTTGAACGCCGTTTGACAGCAATACGGCCTTGATGCCTCAGCGGTATTGCTTGCGGCTTGGCTGTTAATGCCTGTCGAGCAGGTGGGCACTAGAGAGATGTGGTACTAAGATGGGCAGACTTGCTAATCCGAAGCACGAAGACTTTGCCAAGCTGGTGGCGGCTGGGATGCCGGCGCCCGACGCGCTTGCGAACTGTGGGTTCAAGTGGAATCCGACCTACGCAAAGCGCCTGTTGAGCCGCCCCGATGTCGCGGCGCGCGTGGTCGAGCACGGCGGACGGGCTCCGGCACCTCAGCTTGGCCCCGGCGGACCGACCCCGCATTACGTCCTCTCGGAGCTTGTGGGCCTGCTACAGCAGGCACGCGAAGCCGGGAACATTCGGCATGCTAACCAGACGCTTGAACTGATCGGCAAGGCCATCGGGATGTTCGGCGGCCAGAACGTCACATTCATATCGGATCGTAAGAGCGAAGGCGCGCCCATGGACGTAGCGACCCTGATCGCCAGCCTTAACAAGCTTCAGGCGCTACCGAGCCCCACGGAACCGCAATGAGATAACTGGCGGGCGTTTTTGACGCCGCGCCTGCCAGTGAGGCCGCAGCCGACGACCAACCGGCTGCGGCCTCTTTTCATTTCCAGGTCCTGCCGCTAATTTGGAACAAAGAAGGAACATGCAGGACGATCCGCCATGCCATACGCCACCGAAGCCGACCGTGCCGCCGCGCTCGATGTGCTGGAGCGGCACAAACCCACGCTGAGCGACGAAGAAATCGTGATCCTGATCCGGTTGGCGAACTCGGTCCTGACGAATTCGAACCTTGGTTCGTCCGAACTGCGGATGGCGCGGGTCGTGTGCGAGAGGTTGTTAGGCGCCGAACGGTCGGAGTAAGCTCGTAACTAGCGCTCGTCGGGCGCTGGCTGCCGCGATCCGGACAGCGGGAGGGGATGTGCCGAAGACCTCGCTCTTTACGAAGCGCTTTTCCGAATTAGCCCAGCAAGTGGAAGCCATTGAGGCGAGTAAGGAACATGTTCGCTCGGAGAACGGAAGTTATAATAAGGTAGACGACGAGCTTTTTCTAAATTGGAAGGTCAAGGCGCGCAGCACGATTGTCTCAGTTTGCGGCGCCGAATCCGAACACCTAAGTACATTCAAGAAATCTGAAGAACTGCGGAGCTTTCGCGATAGATACGGCGAATTTAAGGAATTGCGGTCGATTTTTCTTGCTGCCAAAGAGGATTATGAGGGCGGCTATCTGAACTCCTTCCGCAACCTTGTGCAAGCGGAGGTATTTGGAAGCGAGCTTGATCAAGCTAGAGAGCTTATGTCGGGCGGCTACATTTCCGCGGCGGCCGTCATAGCGGGTACTGTCTTGGAGACCACGCTTCGGCAGCTTTGCCTTGATGCCTCAATAGATACGGGCAGCTTGAATAAGATGAACGAAGGATTGTGCAAAGCAGGCGAGTACAACTTGCTTGTGCAAAAACGGATAACTGCCTTAGCTGATATTCGAAACAACGCCGCGCACGGCCACTCAGGGCAGTTCACTCAAAGCGATGTTACCGACATGATAGCGTACATAGAGACCTTCGTGTCAGAACGCCTCTAAGAGCGACTTTCATGGCGGATAGATCTGGCAACATTGGCGATTTGGTGCGAAGCCTAAATGCGGAAGGCGACGCATATCTGAGGCAGTGGGTCGTGTGGCTAGGGGTCGCTTCTGCGGCAGGCACCGTGGCAATGATCTCGCTAGCTGCGCAACTACCAAATCCGGACCACGCATTGCAACTTCTGCTTCCGTCCCTCTGGCTATTTCTGGTGGGGATTCTATCTGCTGGCGTTTCGATCCTGCTTTTGTCAAAGCAACTGCACGAGAAGGCTGAGCATTTTGCGCAAGCACATAATAGGGATCAGGTTAAGGCGGCAATCGACAAGACCGTGGAGATAGTTGCCTCGCCGGCACACCTCGCGGAAGGCGCGAATGCGGGTCGCAACAGGCTCATTGAAGAGTACGCGACGTGCGATTCACGGGCCGAAGCGGCCTGGGACAGACAGACGCGGTGGGCGCGCGCTTGGATCGCGTCCGCCGTCCTGTCCTCCTCATGCTTCGTCGGCGGCATCGGGTGGCCGCTTGTGCAAGTCAGCTTCGGAACAACCCTTGTGCCATAGGGGATGGGCACGTCAGTGCGCTAGCGGTCACACTGTTCCATTTTTAGTCATTAAGCTGAGTCAGCTAAGGCACGGCCCGCCCCCTTAGATCAGGTATGGATTACGAAAAAAACATCTCCCTCTCCCGACCTTCATGAAGATTATGCCGAACAACATGATAGGGAGCCATCTCAATGAACTCTGAAAATAAATCGAAAGGCAAATCGTCTATACATATTTCGGCAACCACTGCAGAAAAATCTTTATCATAACAATCTTTCAAAACTTTCATATTTGTTGATGGAAAACTATCTTTGAACTCGCGATTATATTTCGGCTGAAAATACCTTATCATCGATGCCTCGTATAGAGTTATCCGTTCAATTTCGCTTGTGTCGAATAATTTTGCTGACCCGTTTTCAATTCGCGCGGACGTATCCTCTTGGTTTAAGGCAAATGGATTGAACAGGGTAATAATTCTATTATCCGGCTGTATCTCCAAAAGCAGAACATCAAGGCGATAACCATCCTTTACGCCGCTAAGAGATATTTTTTGTAGAGTTTCATGCTTCAACAATCGATCCAGCGCGTTCCGGGAGCCATCCTTTCCATACGCCTGACCGATGTACTTTACCTCAAATCCAAGCCGAACCCCTTCCGCATGCAGTTTCAGCTGAACCGCAGTCATGTTGGGGAACACTCGCTCTCCGCCCTTTGTTAATACATAGTATCCGCCATTCTCGCATTTCAAAATGGCGCCACTTGGAATGTCGAAACTTATTTCATAATATTCCCCGAACACGCTGAGCTTAAAAAACAACAAATCGCCATCCTGCCGCACATCATGAAATGTTATCAACGGGCATTCGCCAATAATATAGATATGACATTTCTCAATAATGTCCGCAAATGCCTTCTTTAGATTGGGGTTGTAAATGTCTCGCGCCGGAAAATGTACATAACTATACGCATGCATCGATAATGCATGCTCTACGTCGTATAGCCTTTCTCCAAACATCGGGCGCTCCATCGTAAAGCGAATCGGCCTCGCGAACGTCCATCCTGGCCGGTATCGTTGAAACTATATAGCCACCTGCGGAAATCGATATTCTCATAGGGGCTGAACCTTCGCCAGCCACGACGCCAGCACACTGACGCTTTCGCCCGTGCCATAACCCGCGCTAACGCGCGATCCAACCGTGTGGCCCATGAGGCGTGCCATGATCTCGTGGGGCACCCCTGCGTTGCGGCAGGCATCGGCGAAGCGGTGCCGCAGACTGTGGAACGTGCGACTCTTGTCGGTGATCTTCGCCTTCTCACGGAGGATGCGAGCGAAGCGCTTACCGTATGGTCCGCCCAGCCGTCCGCGACCATCGGGCGCCAGTGTGGCGAAGAGGCGCGGCCCCGTGGAACGCTCCCGGTGCTTCAGGAAGCCCTCAGCGATCATCGTGGGGTGCAGCGGCACGGTGCGAGCGCTGGACTCGTTCTTGACCTTCTTGTCGCCTGAGTCGTTGACGCTGATAACCCAGGTTGTGCCGTCCTGCCGTACGTCGTCCCTGGATAGCTGGCACACCTCTTCCACCCGCAAGCCGTGGTACAGCGCGATGCGCGGAATCCAATAGTCGTCTTCTGTGGCCCCGTGCGCCGCGTCGATAGCCGCGAACAGGGTTGCCAGTTCCTCGCGGCTGAAAGGCTTCCGGCGCTCGCGGTCGCTGATCTTGCCCTTCACCTTTGGAAAGCGGATACCGGCCGCTGGGTTGGTTTCGATGAATCCCGCTCCCTCCGCATAGCGCAAGAGGGTGGCCAGCCCGGTGACGTGCTTCGTTACTGTCCGCGGTGTGATGGGCGGTAAACCCTTTGCCGCGCCTAGGCGGATTGCGTCGTGCAATTTGGCTTCGCGGATGTCAGCGCGGGTGCTGTTCGGCAGCTTCCCGATGGCGTCCTTGAATGCCCGGATATGCGCCTTCGTGATCTCCGTTATCGGAAGATCGCCATGCAGTTGCGCGAAGCGATTCGCCACATACCGGTATTGCTCGACGTGCTGCGGGGGTGCCTCCGTCTCCTTCGCCCACCGGGACACGATCTCGCCGAGGTTGGGCGCGCTCGCTGCCTCAGGCTCGCCTTCGGGCGTCGTGACCACCCCCAGCTTGCCTAGGGTCCGCTCTTTGCGGGTCACCTGTTCTAGGAGCGTATCAATCGACGCGCGCGCCTGCCTTAGCTCTAGCTCCAGGTCCTCCCGCTCCAGGTCCTCCCGCTCCCGTGGCCATTCCGGATCTTCGCGGATCTTTTCATTCTGGCGCATCCCGTTCAGCAGGTGCGGCTTTGAATCTAGAAGGCTCTGAAGCTCATCCCGCGCAGCCCGAACGTAGGGCAGGCTGTCGCGGTCATGTGCGGCCTCAGCCTCTAGAGCGTCAACACCTCCTGCGGCTAGGACCAATGCGCGCTCATCAGGCGGCAGGAGCTTCGCAAGCTCGTCGGCGTGCTGGCGCGTGCGCTGGCGTTCAAGCTCACGGCGGTGCACCTCGATGAGTGAATCGTGTTCCTGTCCCCTTGCCCTTGCCTTCTGCTCAGCGAGTCGCCCATCGCTGGTACCTAGGGCCTCTTTCCAGAGAGGGCGCGGGAACAGGTGAGCTACATCGGAAGGGATTCGGCGCTTGTAGTAGAAGCGTCCGGCTATGGTCGTCAGGTGGCTGCCCATGGTCGGTGTGTACCGCTCTGTGCACTGGTCTGTGCACCGACCCTAGAACGACAAAGCCCGGAAACCCTTAACATATTGGGCTTCCGGGCTGATTTTGTGGTGCGGTCGAGAAGACTCGAACTTCCACGAGGTTTCCCCCACAGCGACCTCAACGCTGCGCGTCTACCAATTCCGCCACGACCGCATTCAAATCCCCGGCAGGCCGGGGTGAGCGCGGGAGATAGCAAATTGCGCACGGCCGATCAAGGACGGCTTCTCGTCTCGGCCGGTCTGCGCGTCACAACGCCGCTCGACGGCATCAGGGAGCAAGCATGACGTTCGAAACCATCGACTACGCCGTCTCCGACCGGGTCGCGGAGATCACCATGCGCCGTGCGCCGGTGAACGCGATCAACCACCAGCTCACCGAGGAAATCAACGCCGCCTATCGGCTGGCGAAGGACGACCCCGGCGTGCGTGCCGTGATCCTCACCAGCGCCTTCGACAACGCCTTCAGCGCCGGCATGGATCTCGCGATGATTCGCGGCGGCAGCGGCCTCGACCTCAGGCGCTTCCTGGAGAAGCTCTATTTCGAGATGCACGACCTGCAGTACCGCATGGGCAAGCCGACCATCGCCGCGCTGACCGGCCCGGCCCGCGCCGCGGGCGTCACCCTGGCCGTCTCCTGCGACGTGCTCATCGCCAGCGAGACGGCCAGCCTCGGCTATCCGGAGATAGACGTCGGCGTCATCCCCGCGATGCATTTCGTCCACCTGCCCCGCCAGATCGGGCGGCACAAGGCGTTCGAGTTGCTGTTCGGCGGAAAGCCCATCTCGGCACACGAGGCGGAGAAGCATGGGCTGGTGAACCGCGTCGTGCCGCAGGCGAAGGTGAAAGAGGAGGCACGCGCGCTCGCCCGCGAGTTCGCGTCGAAGTCGCCGGTGGTGATGCGCCTCGCCCGCGATTCGTTCATGCGTGCGAACGATTTCGAGTACCGCCGGGCGATCGAGAACGTCGTGGAGACGATCTGCAACATCATCGAGACCGAAGACGCCCAGGAAGGCCTGGCCGCGTTCAACGAGAAGCGGCCGCCTCGCTGGTAGGGCCTGCTCGCAAATAAAGTCCCGCCGCCGCTCGACTACTCGCAGGCCCGCAGCTTCAGGCTGCCGGGCAGGCGGGTGGCGGAGTCGCCGCAGGCGTCGTCCAGCTGACTCTGCGACAGGCCGTCGGCCCCCGTCAGGTCGGCCCCGGGCAGGCGGGCGAGCCGCAGGTCGGCATCGCCCAGCCTCGCCCCGCGCAGGTCTGCGCCGGCCAGGTCAGCACGCTTCAGGTTGGCGCGCGAAAGATTGACGCCCTGCGCCTTCACGCCACGCATGTTGGTGCGGTCGAGGTCGGCCCGGTTGAGGTTCGCCTTGGTGAGGATCGCGCCTTCGAGGTCCGACCGTTCGGCGTCGAGTTCCTCGGCGAACACGCCGGCCAGGCTGGCACCGCGCAGGTTCGAGCGCTTCATCTCCGCCTGGCGCATGTCGGCCCCGTCGAAGACGGCCCCCTCGAACACGCCCTTCTCCGCATCGACCTCCCGGAAGTCGGCGCCGCCGAGCTTCGCGCCCGTGAGATCCGCCTTCTCGAGGTCGCTGCCGCGGAGCTCGGCACCGGAAAGGTCCGCACCCTGCAGGTTGGTCCGTTCGAAGCTCGCCCTGCGCAGGTCGGCGCCGCGCAGGCTCGCTCTTGCGAGGTTGGTTCCCTTGAGCTCGGCCTCGCGCAGGTTCGCCTTGTCGAGCCTGGCACCGCCGAGGTCCCTGTCGCGGAGCATCGCGCCGCGCAGGTCGCAGCCGCCGCACTGGCGCGAGGCGAGCAGCGCGTCGACCGCCTTCTGGTCGGCGGCGACCGCCGGCTGGTTGCCGTGCCAAGCGGCACCGGCCAGGAGGATTGCGACCAGTAGGCGTGGCGCGTTCATGCGGAAACTCCCGCGAAGGTGTCGAGCAGAACGATGCGTCCGTTTGCGCGGTTCCCGCATCGCGTGAGTTCGGGCCGGGCGCCGCTCAGGCGGTGACCCCCAGCTGGCGGGCGACGTGCGCCGCGGGCCGCCGCCGCCACTGGGCGAACACGACCAGCGCCAGGAGCAGAAGTCCCGGAATGTAGAACAGCTCCTTCGGCGGTCGTTCGACGGGCATCTCGATCGCCACGATGCGCCAGTCGAAATCGATTCCCGCCGTCTCCGCCGGACCGCCAAAACCGACATCGTCCACGGTCACGATCGATCCCTCCGCCACGACGGCGAGGCCGGCGCGGTCCATCAGCACGTCCCCGCCCGGCCCCGCCGAGGCCAGGGGCAGCAGCACGGTGCGCTTCACCTCGCGGCCGCCGACGGTTTCCCCCTCCACGACGAGCCGCAGCTCGGCGCCGTCTGGAGCGGCACGGACGACCTCTTCGAGCCGCGTCGGCTCCAGGCGCTGGAACGGCGGGTCGACCATGTCGAGCCAGAAGCCCGGCCTGAACAGCGTGAACGCCACCAGCAGCAGCGCCGCCGATTCCCAGAGCCGGCTGCGCGCCAGGAAGTAGCCCTGCGTCCCCGCAGCGAACAGCAGCATCGCCACCGTGGCCGAGACGAAGACGCCGATGGCGCCGACCCAGCCGACGTCGATCAGCAGCAGGTCGGTGTTGAAGATGAATAGAAACGGCAGGATCACCGTGCGGAGCGAGTAGAAGAACGCGGTCGCGCCGGTCTTCAGCGGGTCGCCGCGCGAAATCGCCGCCGCCGCGAAGGACGCCAGCCCCACCGGCGGCGTCACGTCGGCCATGATGCCGAAATAGAAGACGAACATGTGCACCGCGATCAGCGGCACGATCAATCCGCCCTGCGCGGCGAGTTGCACGACGACGCCCGCCATCAGCGACGACACGACGATGTAGTTCGCCGTCGTCGGCAGTCCCATGCCCAGGATCAGGCTGATGATCGCCGTGAAGATCAGCATCAGCAGCAGGTTGCCCGCGGAGATCAGCTCGACGAACTCCGCCATGACCTGCCCGACCCCGGTCAGCGTCACGGTGCCGACGATGATTCCGGCCGTCGCCGTGGCGATGCCGATGCCGACCATGTTGCGCGCACCGGAAATAAGCCCCGACAGCGTGTCGGCGAAGCCGGCGGCCAGCGCCTCTCCCAGGCGGCCTTCGCCACGGAACAGCTGCTTCAGCGGCCGCTGGGTCAGAAGGATGACGAGCAGCAGGCATACCGCCCAGAAGGCCGACAGGCCGGGCGAGTTGCGCTCGATCATGAGGAACCAGACGAGCACGACGATCGGCAGCAGGTAATAGAGGCCGGTCGCGAGGACGGGCAGCGGCCGCGGCAGATGCACGATCGGTTCGTCGGGATCGTCGAGTTCGAGATCCTCGCGCCGCGCCGCGAAGGCCACCAGGGCCACATAGACGGCCGCCGTCAGCGCGAGAAGGATCGGCGTGGACACCGTCCCCAGCGCCGCCTGCACGCCCGTAATGGCGTAGTAGACCGCGCCGGCGAGGATGATGATGCTGCTGATCGTGATGCCGGCCGTCACGACCGCCATCGGCAATGTCTTCTTCGGGCCGGACTTCGGGAGCACCGGCATGTCGTTCTTCATCGCCTCGAGGTGCACGAGGTAGAGAAGAGCGATGTAGGAAATGATCGCCGGCAGGAAGGCGTGCTTGACCACGTCGACATAGGGTATGCCGACATACTCGACCATCAGGAAGGCGGCGGCACCCATCACCGGCGGCATGATCTGACCGTTCACCGACGAGGCCACTTCCACCGACCCCGCCTTCTCGGCCGTGAAGCCGACGCGCTTCATCAGCGGAATCGTGAAGGTGCCGGTCGTGACCACGTTGGCGATCGACGAACCGGAGATGACGCCGGTCATCGCGGACGACAGCACGGCCGCCTTCGCCGGACCGCCGCGCAGATGCCCCAGCAGCGCGAAGGCGAGCTTGATGAAGAAGTTGCCGGCGCCCGCCTTGTCGAGCAGCGAGCCGAACAGGACGAACAGGAACACGAAGCTGGTCGACACGCCCAACGCGATGCCGAAGACGCCCTCGGTCGACAGCCACTGGTGGGTCATCGCCTTGGAGAAGGAGGCCCCCTTCCAGCGCACCACCTCGGGCAGGATGGGGTGGTTGCCGAAGAAGACGTAGGCGAGGAAAACCAGCGCCACCACCATCAGCGGCGGGCCGAGCGTCCGGCGGGTCGCCTCGAGGAGCAGGAGCATTCCCGCCCCCGCGGTCACCAGGTCCAGCGTGGTCGGCAGGCCCGAGCGGCGACCGAGTTCCTCGTAGAACAGGAAGAGGTAGGCGGCACAGAAGGCGCCGATCGCACCCAGCACCCAGTCCGGCGCCGGCACCCGGTCGCGCGGCGAGCGCATCAGCGCCGGATAGGCCGTGAAGGCGAGAAAGACGGCGAAGGCGAGATGGATGGAACGCGTCTCGGTGTCGTTCAGCACCGGCAGGAAGGTGATCATGAACGGCAGCGGCGAGGCGATCCACAGCTGGAACAGCGACCACGCCAGCGCCACGCCGGCGAGGATCCTTCCCGGGGCACCGACGGGCGAGCGTGCGCCGGTGTCGGCCGCCGCGACCATGTCCTGCAGGTTCGGCTCTGCATCCGGTGCAGTCCGCCGGTCCGGTGCCTGGTCCATCACGCCCCCTCATCCACCGCCCGCGACGCGGGCCTGACACCGAAAACGGGGAGGCCTGGGCCTCCCCGTCTCATGCTGCCGTCAGAGCCAGCCCTTCTCCTTGTAGTACTTCGCCGCGCCCTCGTGCACCGGCGACGAGAGGCCCTCCGTCACCATCGTCTTCGGGTCCAGGTTGCCCAGGGCCGGGTGCAACTGCTTGAAGTCGTCGAAGTTCTCGAAGATCGACTTCACGGTCTGGTACACGACCTCGTTCGGCACGTCCGAAGAGGACACGAGGATCGCGCCGACGCCGAATGTCGTGATGTCCTCGTCGGTGCCGCGATACATGCCGCCCGGAATCGTCGCCTTGCGGTAGTAGGGGTTCTCCGAAACGAGCTTATCGATCGCGGGCCCATCGACCGAGATGAGCCGCGACTCGCAGGAGGTTGTCGCCTCCTGGATCGAGCCGCTGGGGTGGCCGACGGTGAAGACGATGGCGTCGACCTTGTTGTCGCACAGCGCCTGCGCCTGCTCGGACGACTTCAGCTCGGACGCGAGCGCAAAATCGCCGACCTTCCAGCCGATGGCGTCCAGGACCACATCCATGGTGCCGCGCTGCCCCGAACCCGGGTTGCCGATGTTGACGCGCTTGCCCTTGAGATCCTCGAACGTCTTGATGCCCGAATCGGCGCGGGCGAGCACGGTGAAGGGCTCGGGATGCAGCGCGAAGACCGCGCGGAGCTTCTTGTCCGGACCCTGCTCCTTGAACTGCGACGATCCCTTGGAGGAATGATACTCCCAGTCCGACTGGACGATGCCGAACTCCAACTCGCCCTGCCGCAGGGCGTTCAGGTTGTAGATCGACCCGGCGGTCGATTCGACGGAGCAGCGGATACCGTGCTCCTTGCGGTTCTTGTTGACCAGCCGGCAGATCGCACCGCCCGCGGGATAGTAGACGCCCGTAACGCCGCCGGTGCCGATGCTGACGAAGCGCTGTTCGGCCGCCGTCGCCGTCCCGCCCGCCAGGACGGCCCCGATTCCAACGATAGCCGCCGCGGCAAGGCTCGCGAACACTGGTTTCATTCTGCACTCCCTCACTTGTCTGTTGACCGGTACCGATCGGCGGCTCCCTGCCGCAGATCGCCGAGCCACCCTCACCCTGACGAACGCCCCGCGGCGCCGCGAAGGTCCCAGGCCTTTTCGATCGTCCGTCACTTCAGGAATCCGCCGAGCAGGGCGCATAACTCAGCCTAGCAGCCGCTCCGCAGCGTGGCAAAAACGGCGGATGGTCGGTAGGATGCGCCCCCCACCGCCCTCGCCCGGTACATGCCGGCCAGGAGATCGCCAGCGATGAACATCAAGGACCATATCCGGGGCGTGCCGGATTTCCCGAAGCCCGGAATCCTGTTCTACGACATCTCCACCCTGCTCGCGAACGCCGGGGCCTGGCGGTACACGATCGACAAGCTGGCCGAGGCCATCAGGCCGTCTCGGCCGGATATGCTGGCGGGCATCGAGTCACGCGGCTTTCTCGTCGCTGCACCCCTCGCACTGGAACTCGGCATCGGCTTCACGATGATCCGGAAGAAGGGCAAGCTCCCGGGCCCGACGATTCCCTACACCTACGATCTGGAATACGGCTCTGACACGGTCGAGATCCAGAGCGACGCCGTCCATCCGGGGCAGCGCGTGGCGGTGCTGGACGACCTGCTCGCGACCGGCGGCACCATGGCCGCGGGCGTAGAGCTTCTGCGCAGCGTCGGCGCCGACGTGGTCGCCGGTGGATGCGTCATCGAGCTCAACTTCTTGGGCGGGCGCGCCAAACTCGACATCCCCTTCACGTCGCTGGTCTCCTACGACGACTGACGTCGCCCGCTCACGCTTCGTGCGACAGCCTCGCCAGAACGCGTTCCAGTGCGGGTAGCTCGTCCGGGCGGTTCGTGGCCAGCCTGGTGCGCAGGACGTCGAGCGCGCCGGTGCGCCGGGCGATGCGCGCCGTCGCCGTCCGGTCGGCCCGCCACGCCCAGTCGAGCTGCGGCCGGACGAGATCGCGGAACGGGCCTGTCCCGTGACCCCAGACAGCGAGCGCCAGTTCGAGCCGCGGAAACAGGATCTCGCGCTCGGCAGGTCCCGTGAGCATGGACATCTCGACGAGACGGGCGACAGCCCCCGCGTCACGCGTTGCCATTTGCTCCAGGATGGCGAGCCGGAGCCACCCGTGCGGGCTCGCGGGGGCCTGAGCCAGTGCGGAAATAATCGCCGCCCGGGCCGGTGCGAGGTCGCGCTCCGCGACGACGATGCGCATCCGCTCGGCCCGCAGCAGCAGGGCCAGGCCCAGGTCGGTGCCGGTCCGGCCGCGCGCATGCCAGTTCAGTGCGGCGCGGCGCGACTCTGCCAGCCGCTCCAGTTCGGCCGCCGAGACGGACACCCGCTCGAGGACACGGCGCAGGATGGGATCGCCGGGGATCAACAGAATGCCGGCGACGAGGCGCGGCACCGCCATCGCGATCAGCGCCGCCGCCGCGGTCGCAACGACGGCGGCCGGCACCCAGCGGCGCCGCAAGGCGGCCGCAGACATCAGTTCGCGTAGTAGCGGCGGGCGGCACCGTAATAGTAGCCGGAGTCGCCGTAGCCGTAGCGGGCGTGCTTCTTCACGTTCACCTGCGACAGCACCGCTCCCGCCACGTGCGCACCGGTTTCGCGCACCTGCTTCACGCCCATCGCGGCGACCTCGCGTGGCGTGATCGCCCAGCGGATGACGAAGATGGTGGTATCGGTCAGCCGCGCCAGGATCCGCGCTTCCGACACGGCGAGAACCGGCGGCGAATCGATGACCACCAGGTCGTAGCGTTCCCGAAGGTCGGCCAGGAGCGACCGCATCTGGGCCGACGCGAACAGATCGGGCGGGCTCGTCGGCCGCTCGCCGGCCGGCAGGATATCGAGCCCCGTGTCGTCGTCATGCTTCACCGCCTCGTCGAACGTCGCCGCACGCGCCAGCACCTCGACCAGCCCCGGCTGGCCGCCGACGCCGAGGGCGGTATCGACGCGCGGGCGTCGGAGGTCGCCGTCGACCAGCAGGACTTTACGTCCCGACCGGGCCATCAGTCGCGCCATCGAGATCGCGACGGTCGACTTCCCCTCGCGCGGAATCGACGACGTGACCAGCACCGTCTTGGGCGGCTGGTCGACGTTCGACAGCAGCAGGGCCGTGTGCAGCGTGCGGAGCGATTCCGCGAAGGCCGATGTCGGCCGGTTGACGACGTAACTCTCCGGGTTGCGACCGACGCTCCGCCATCCGGTGAGGAGCGGAACGAGCCCGAGCCCCGGCACGCCGAGGGCGGATTCGATCTGGTCGCTGCTCCGGAAGCCGGGGTCGAGCCGTTCCAGCAGGAAGACGATCGCGACCGAGGCCGCCAGCGCGGCGAGGCCGGCGCCGGCCAGCATGAGTTTCGTGCGCGGGAAGGCCGGGTACTCGGGAATGTCGGCGCGCGAGATGACGCGCGCATCCGGCTGCTGGAGATTCTCCTGCGCCGTCGTCTCCTTCAGTCTGGCGAGGAAGTTCTCGAACAGGGAGCGGTTCGCGGTCGCCTCCCGCTCCAGCGCACGCAGGCGGACCTCGGAAGAGTTGGCGCGCCCCATGTTCTGCTTGAGCGCGTCGAGGCCGCTGACGAGGGTGCCTTCGCGTGCCCGTGCGACCTCGGCTTCGTTGCGCAGGCCCTGGACGATCTGGCGGACCTCGCTCGCGATCTTGGCCTTGATGTCATCGAGTTCGGCGCGCACGCCGATCATGCGTGGATGCTTCACGCCATACTGCTGCGAAAGGTCGGCCGCACGGCGCAGCACCTCGGCCTCCTGCTCCTTGAGCCGCTGGATCAGCGGCGAGCGCAGCACCTCGGCGGCGGACTCGGTGCCGCCGCGGCTGCTCACCAGAGACTGGACCTGCCGGAGCCGCGCCTCGGCCTCGGCGCGTTCGCCGCGCGCCAGGATGAGTTGCGTGTTGAGCTCCGAGACCTGCTGCGACGCGACCGTCACGCCCTTGCCTTCGATCAGGCCGGCCTGCTGGCGGAACGCCTCGACCGCCTGCTCCGATTCAACGACCCTCTCGCGCAGCTCGGCGACACGTTCGTTCAGCCAGGTCGTCGCCAGCCGGGTCGCCTCGTATTTCGCCTCGAGCTGCTCGACGAGATAGAGTTCCGCCAACGCGTTCGCCACGCGCGCCGACGTGTCCTGGGCAGCGCTGGTGAAGGAGATCGCGATGACCCGCGACCGTCCTTCGGCGGCAACGTCGAGTCTGTCCAGGAACGTGTCGACGATGCGTGCGCGTTCATGCTCGAGACGTTCCTCCTCCGACACGGTCGCCTCGCCGCGCGCCTCGACCAGTTCCCGAAGATCCGGCCCGAGCCATTCCATGATCCGTGTCCAGGTGGGCTCGCCGACCCAGACTTGCGGATCGAGCCAGCCGTTCCTGTCCAGCCACGGCCGCGGGTCGAGCGCGGCCAGCAGCGCATTGCGCGGCCGCAGTTCGGCGTTGAACTCCGGATCGTCCGCAAGGCCGAGGCGGGCGATCACCTTCTCCGCCAGGGCTCGCGAGGCGATGACCCGCAACTCGCTCTCGATGGTTTCCCGCTCCCCGGAAAGACCCGAGAGGACCTCCTCGACGTCGGCGACCCGCGACTGCCGCGGCTCGATCATCACATGCGTCGTCGCCGTGTAGACGGGCGTCAACTGCAGGATGACGATCGCCGCGACGAGACTGAACAGGATGGTCAGGCCGCCGATGGTCCAACGACGGCGTGCCAGACGGCGGAACATCGCGCGTGCGTCGTCGCCGACGACGGGCAGGCCGGCGAAGGGCAGCCGGACGCTCGGATAGCCCGAAGGCCCCGGGAGGGCGGTGACGTGGTCCTTCACTGGACTGCCTCTTGGCGGGTTGACCGCACGGCGGCGCGTGGCGGGTACATGCTGCGGGAGATCAGAAGAACCGTTCGGGAATCTCGATGATGTCGCCCGGCATGACCGCCGTGGTCTGGCTCGCAGCCTGCCGGGACGCCGCGCGGACGATCACGACGTTGTCGGTCCGCGCCCGATAGGTGAAACCGCCCGCCAGCGCGACCGCCTGGACGACCGTCATGCCGTTGACGAACGGATAGCTCCCTGGGGATTTGACCTCGCCGAGGATGTAGAATGGACGATAGTTCGCGACCTGGATGCTGATCTTCGGATCCAGCAGATAGTCGGGGTGAAGACGGTCGGCGATCGCCTTCTCGGCCTCACGCAAGGTCAGATTGCCGAGCGGGATGTCGCCGAGCAGCGGCAGCGACACCTTGCCTTCTCCGTCCAGTTCGAACTCGCCCGAAAGGTCGTCTTCGCCGAAGACGGTCACGCTGATCTTGTCCTGGGAACCGAGCCGGTATTCCTGCGCGGCGGCTCCCCATGCGCCGAATGCCGTCAACAGAATGGCCAGCGCCATCAGTCTGATCGTTCGCATCGCACCTCTCGCATCCTGCGTCGGGCGTCCCGCCGGGTCCCGGGGTCTCACAGCCTTCCGGTGACCGTCAGCATCATCCGGTTGTCGTCATAGTCCGTCCCGGCCGCCTCGCCGTTCGACTCGCGGCGCTCGTATGTGTAGGTCGCACCGAGACTCAGATGCCGGTTCGCCTGCCAGAGGGCGCCGGCCCTGGCGAGGTACACATCGTCGTCCCGGTCGATCCCCTCATACTCCTGGAGGTAGTAGGCGAGGCCGGCGCGCAGAACGAGGTTGCGCAGCAGTTCGTGGTCCAGCGTCGCGCCTACGCTGGTCGACCAGAATCCTTCGGCCGTGTTGACGCTCGTTTCCTCGATCTGCCGCTGGACCGTGATCTGGCCGGTGGTGATCGGCGTGAAGTTCGACGTCAGCTGCCCGCCGAAGGCGAACCCGCCGATGCTGTCGAGCCGGTCGTCCTCGTACCACTGGGTGCGATAGCCTGCGAAGACGTTGCCGAAGGTAACGCCGGTCAGGTCGAACTCGGATCCGACGACGACCTCGATACCGTCCGAATCCCGGTCGATACCGAAGTCGTCGCGCCCCAGCCGATAGTCGCGCACGTTGTACACCGCGCGGACGAAGGCCTGATAGGCGGGGACGATCTCGTAGTTGGCTTGGGCTGCCGCCACCCAGACGTCCCGGTCGCGATCGTCGTTGTTGACATGGCCGGCGCCACCGGCCCGGACATCGTCGAAATCGAGCCTGACGAACCGGGCTTCTCCCGTAAGGGTCAGGCGGTTGAGGCGATGACTGCCGCCGACGTTCACGCTGGCGCGGTCATACTGTGTCGGCTCCACGCCGACCGCGCCGTCCGGCGATCCACGGTCCTCGTGCAGTTCCTCGTAGCGCATCCCGCCGAACAGCTGAGTGGCCCGCGTCATGTCCAGGCGGCCGGACGTTTCCACGCCCCAGTCGGTGTAGTCTTCGCCTGTGTTGTCGAAGTAGCGGCCCGCATCCAGGTTTGCCCGGAGCACCAGTTCATGGTTGTTCCAGTCGGATAGGACACGCACTTCGGGCGTCGCATGCGCCACCAAGTCCGCCTCGCGGTCCTTCTCCGTCCGAAAGATGTTGTCGTCGAACGCGATGCCCACGCCGACCGAGGGATAGATCAGGAACGATCCGAGCCGCGCGCCGATCGGGTCGAGTTCCGGCTTCTGGCGGGTCATCACGGTGACCTTGCGCTCGTCCTCTTCCTGCGCCGGCCCAGGCCCGGGTACGGACGCCGTCCCTTGCGCACGCGCCGGTACCGTGCCGACCGCCACGACGCAAATCGCGACTGCCACCGCCGTCGTGCAAGCCGTCGCTCGATTCATATCGAAATCACCTTAGGAAACTGCCCGACAGACCCACACTTGGTCCGCCTAGAGCTGGTTCGGGCTTCCGGTACGCGGCAGTTCCTGGCTGCCGGCACCGGAGATCCCACCCACCGCTCCGATGTCGGCCACGCCGACATCGCCTGTCGGCGTCTCAGGTCCCGCCGCTGTCTCGAGCGCGTCGGCCGCATCGGGATTGCAGGCCAGCGTGCCGCTCACCACCGCTTCCGACAGCGCCGCCGGAACGATGCTGAGCGCATAGGTCGCCACCGCCGCCGTCATCGTCGCGTCGGCCGGCGCGATGCATGCCGCGCCGGACATCAATGCCTCGACCTCGGCGGCGCTGGCATCCGGCGTCAGGCCGCGCCGCAGCAGTTCCGCGGTGCGCAACGGAACGACCAGCGCCGGCTGATCGTCGATCCGGATCGAGACCGCTCCGTCCGGCTGTACGGTCACCACCGTCAAAGCCGCGGAGATGCCCGGCGCCAGCAGAGCCGCTGCAGCGATCACGACGGCCCGCATGCTGTTGCACGTACCCATTGCCCCCCCTGTGGACGACACACGCGTCCCAGCCGACTTCGACGATCGGAAAGTGCAGGAAAGGTCGTGATTGTGTCAAGTTGCGTGCACGATCGCAACCTCTATAGGTCGCATCTGCGATGGGAAGGACACGTCGTGACAGGGCGGCTTTACGCCGGGAAAGCGCGAATTCCCGCCGGTCCTGTACTCCGCTATGCTAAGCTCGGCTCGATTGGCACTATCTCGAGCGGCCGAGACGGGATGCCCACCCGGCGCAGGGGGGCCAGCGTGTGATTTCTGCGGATCTGGATGATTTCATAGACAAGCTCAGATCGGCACCCGATCTGGCCGCGATCGCTACGATCCTCGAAGACGCGCTCAAGCGCTTCGGCTTCGATCGCTACGCTTATCTTCTCATTCACCCGCCCGGCGGTCCCTATGATCCCGTCTATATCGGCAACTATCCGGAGACCTGGAGCGAACACTACGTCGCGAACGACTATGTGAACATCGACCCGGTCATGCCGGCGGCGACGGCTGCGATCGTACCGATCAACTGGCAGGAACTTTATACCCGCCTTCCCGTCCGCAGCGCGCAACGGCGGGTGCTGGACGAAGCGGGGGACTTCGGCCTGCGCGGCGGCATCACCGTGCCCGTCCACGGCCCGGGATCCGGCTTCGCCACGATGAATGTCGCCGCCAACGTCCCCGACCAGAGCTTCGGCGAACTCTGGCGGCAGAATCGGCATCTGCTCCACCTGATCGCGCTCTACAGCCACGAAGCGGTGACCCGCGTCGGAACGGGGCCCGCACCGCGGAAGATCCCGCAGCTGGCGCCGCGCGAGCGGGAGTGCCTGCTCTGGACGGCCCGCGGCAAGACCGCCTGGGAGGTCGCCGGGATTCTCGGCCTCTCGCAGGAAACGGTCGTGCATTACCTGAAGGCGGCCGCTGCCAAGCTCGGCGTTCACAACAAGACCCATGCGGTCGTGAAGGCCATTCTGCTCGGGGTCATCCTGCCCTGACGGCCGACCAGAGGCGCGCGGACCGGCCGGCGTTCCGGGCGGTCCGCCCGCCTCTCCTCCGGCCGGCACACCGGGAGTCCCCAAATATGGCGGGCTGCCTCTAGACGGCAGCCGCCCCTTTAATCGTCGCCGAGAGACGAGCGAAGGGGCTTAGACCGTGATCCAGTGCCTGACCAATGACGACTGGAAGACCAACTCCCACGACATCCTCGAAATGCACCGCCTGCGGAGCCGCGTGTTCAAGGGGCGGCTCGACTGGGACGTGACCTCGGACAACGGTCTCGAATGGGACCGCTTCGACACGCTCGATCCGATCTACATCGTCGCCAACGACGATGCCGGCCGCGTTGCCGGCACGTGGCGGATGCTGCCCACCACCGGGCCATACATGCTGCGCGACGTCTTCCCGCAGCTGATGGACGGTCTCCCGCCCCCCGCCAGCCCGCGCATCTGGGAGGGCAGCCGCTTCGCCGTCGACTGCGACTATGACGGCAGCAAGGCCGGCCTCGCCGCCCTGAGCCGGACCACCGCCGAGATATTCTGCGCCGTCGTCGAACTGTCCATGGCGCTCGGCGCCGAAGAGCTCGTGACCGTGTACGACGCGCGAATCGCGCGCCTCCTGCCGCGGCTGGGCGTCGTCCCCACATGGCGCGGTACGCCCGTCCGCATCGGCAGCACCATCGCCATGGCGGGCCGCTTCGACATCAGCGACGACGTGCTGGCGACGATCCGCGAGCGGACAGGCCTCGCCGAGCCGGTCCTTCCGGCGCGCCTGCCCGCGCATGCCGCGTTGGCACCCGCGCCGATGTTCCCGGCCGCGCCCGCTCCGGTCCAACTGCGCGGAGCGTCGATCGGCACGGCGTCCGCACAGCCCATCGAGACGCCGATCCCCGCCAATGGGCAGCCCCGCTTCCAGGAAACCACCCGCATGGCGGAGCCCGCCCCGCAAAGGCGCGCCGCCTGAGCCCTTGTCCGACGAGTGCCCGAGAGAGGATCATATGAACATCGAACGCCTGAACCTCGACGACCAGACCTGCACGCCGGAGACCCTGAAGGGATGCCTCGACTATCTCTACCGGCAGGCGATGATGGCGGGTCTCAAGCTGCCGGCGCACTTCATCGGCGCCGCCGCGGAGGCGACCTCCGATATCATCGCGCGCGATTCCGACCATGGCGGCGGCCGGGCGCCGCCCCACCCGCCGCGCGCGGTCGGCGGCGGGGGTGGCGGCCGGGGGCGGGGGGGCCGCGGTACGACCCACCCCGCCAGC
>NZ_JBEPTK010000029.1 GCF_040549485.1 Constrictibacter sp. MBR-5 | reverse complement strand
CGCGGTTCGTGGTTCGGCAGGTCGGGGCGCGTGCGCGGATAGTCCGTCTGCTGCGTCTCCCACGTCACGATGCCCGACTTGACGTAGATCTTCCAACTGCACGATCCGGTGCAGTTCACTCCGTGGGTCGAGCGCACGATCTTGTCGTGCCGCCAGCGGTTTCTGTACGTGTCTTCCCAGTCGCGGCTCTCGCGCGTGACCTGGCCGTAGCCGTTCGAAAACTGCTCCAGCTCTTTGGGCTGGAGGAAGTTCAGTCTGTCGAGCAGATGGCTCATCTGGCTGTCCTTTGGCTGATCGACGGTGCGGGCTGCGAGTGTCGCGCCCGGACACGGGTTCAATTCATTCGGCGGGCTGGGCAGCCAGACCGCGGCCATGCTCCACGTCGTGGAGCAGCCCGCCCCTGCGGGTATAGAAGGCCCAGGTGAGCGCCAGGCAGATCACGTAGAAGACCAGAAAGCCCCAAAGCGCGCCGACGGGTGAGCCCGTCATGGCGATCGACGTGCCGTAGGCCTTTGGGATGAAGAAAGCGCCATAAGCCGCGATCGCCGACGTGAAAGCGATGATCGCCGCGCTCTCGCGTTCCGCTTGGCGGCGCCTGGCGATCGCGTCGAGTTCGGGCATCAGCCGCGGCACTTCCTTGCCCATGATCGCGGGGATCATCTGGAAGGTCGATGCGTTGCCGACTCCCGTCAGGAAGAACAGCGCCATGAAGGCCGCGAAGAAGCCGGTGAAGTTGCCCGCACCGAGCGCGGCGATGACCCCGAACACCGCGGCAATCATTCCCGCAAAGACCCAGAAGGTCACCCGACCGCCGCCGAACCGGTCGGAAATCCAGCCTGTCGCCGCCCGGCTGAGCGCGCCGACCAGGGGACCGAGGAACACGTATTGCATTGCGTTGACCTCGGGGAAGGCGATCTTCGTGAGAAGCGGAAAGCCCGCCGAATACCCGATGAAGCTGCCGAAGGTGCCCGTGTAGAGGATGCACATCAGCCAGTTGTGCTTGCGGCTGAAGATGATCGCCTGCTCGCGGAAGCTGGCGCGCGCATCGGCGATGTCGTTCATGCCGAGCCAGGCCGCGGCCGTGGCGACCAGGATGAACGGCACCCAGACGAAGCCCGCGTTCTGAAGCCAGAGCCGCCCGCCCGACGACAGGACCTGGGGTTCGCCGCCGATCACCCCGAACACGCCCGCCGTGATGACGAGCGGCACGAGGAACTGCATGACCGAGACGCCGAGATTGCCGAGCCCCGCGTTCAGCGCGAGGGCGTTGCCCTTCTCCGCCTTCGGGAAGAAGTAGGAGATGTTGGCCATCGAGGAGGCGAAATTGCCGCCGCCGAAACCGCAGAGCAGGGCGAGCGCCAGGAAGATCAGGTAGGGCGTCTCGGGGTTCTGCACGGCGTAGCCGATGCCGACGGCCGGCACCAGGAGCGACGCGGTGGAGAGTGTCGTCCACAGTCTCCCGCCGAAGATTGGCACCATGAAGCTGTAGAAGATGCGCAGCGTCGCACCCGACAGGCCCGGCAGTGCGGCCAGCCAGAAGAGCTGGCCGGTGGAGAATGCGAAGCCGATGGCCGGCAGCTGCGCCACCACCATCGACCACACCATCCAGACCGAGAAGGCGAGAAGCAGCGCCGGGATCGAGATCCAGAGGTTTCGGCGCGCCACCCGGCGGCCCTTCTCCCGCCAGAACTCGGTATCTTCGGGCCGCCAGTCCTCGACGACGCGCGGCATGGCGGTGCGCGCCGGATTGTGAATCTCCTGCATCTCCGGCAGGGCCGGGAGTTGGTCCAGCGTCTCGCCGTGAGCTGCGCGCTCCATCGCGCGGATCGACAGGTGCATCCACGACAGGGCGATCGCGACGAACACGAAGAGGAGCGCGAAGCACGAGGTGTAGATGCCGGTGAGATCGAGCAGCATGCCGAAGGCGATCGGCAGGACGAAGCCGCCGAGGCCGCCGATCATGCCGACCAGTCCGCCGACCGCCCCCACATGCTCGGGGTAGTAGACCGGGATGTGCTTGTAGACCGCGGCCTTGCCGAGGCTCATGAAGAAGCCGAGGGCGAAGAGCGTCGCGACGAACGGCCAGAGACCCATCGACGTGGAGAAGGAGATCGGGCCGTGCTTGCCCTGGATCACGTAGTCTGTGGGCGGATAGGACAGCATGAACAGGAAGATCAGGCTGAACCCGAAGGTCCAGTACATGATCGCGCGCGCGCCGAACTTGTCCGACAGATGCCCGCCATAGGCTCGGAAGAGACTAGCTGAAAGGCTGAAGGACGCCGCGGCCATGCCCGCCGTCCTGACGTCGACGCCGTAGACGTCGATCAGGTAGTGCGGCATCCAGAGCGCGAGCGCCACGAACGCGCCGAAGACGAAGAAATAGTAGAGCGAGAAGCGCCAGACCTGCAGCTTCTTCAGCGGCGCGAACTGTTCGGCGAGCGAAGGTGCCTGGATGCCCTTCCGGCGCCGCTCGACCAGCTCCGGCTCATCCTTGGCGAAGACCAGGAAGAGTACGGCGATAACCGCGAGGGCGGCGGCCCACACGTAGGCGACGCCGTGCCAGCCGTAGGCGACCATCACGAAGGGCGCCAGGAACTTCGTCACCGCCGCGCCGACGTTGCCCGCGCCGAAGATGCCGAGCGCCGTCCCCTGCCGACCCGCTTCGCACCAGCGGGAGACATATGCGACACCGATGATGAAGGATCCGCCGGCGAGACCGATGCCCAGGGCCGCGACCAGATACATGACGTAGCCGTCCGCCAGCGTCAGCAGCCACGTGGCGATCGCCGTCAGCATCATCTGCGCCGGAAAGACCAGCCGCCCGCCGTATTTCTCCGTCCACACGCCGAGGAACAGGCGGGTCACCGACCCGGTGAGGATGGGGGTGGCGACGAGCAGCCCGAACTGGAACTCGCTCAGCCCGAGTTCGGCCTTTATGGCGACCCCGATGATCGAGAAGATCGTCCAGACCGCGAAACATACGGTGAAGGCGACGGTGCTCAGCGTGAGCGCGCGGTTCTGATCCGCGCGCAACGGCGCGGTTTGGACGGGCATTGTTCGGCTCCGGCGAAGTATCGTCCCAGCCCCCCTTGGGGCTCGCTCCTAGACGTGCTTCATCGCCGCGTGGCACGACTTGATTCAGATCAAGATCCTGCAGGGCAGCTCTTGAAATAAGCTAGACCTTGTCGATCATCATGACGTGAATGGCACGATGCGAATTTCTGATGCGCCAATTTTCGGTCGGTGACTTGACAATTGTCATGTGCGATAGGTTCGAGTCACGCACCCCAACCCGACTCTGAGAGCCCATGGCCGATTCCTACTTCTCGGATATCCGTAGCCTCGCCCTGTTCTCCGAGATGGAGGACGCTCGTTTCGACCAGCTCATGCGTGGATCGTACGTGCAGAATTTCCCGCCGCAGGTCGAGCTAGTCTCGGAGGGCGATCCGAGCGATTTCTTGCAGATCGTGCTCTCCGGCTCGGTGGAGCTCTACGCCGCGTGGAACAGACGCGAGACCAGCATGGCGACGGTTCGTCCGATATCGACATTCATTCTGGCAGCGACGATCCGAGACGCACCGTATCTCATGTCGGCCCGCACGATAGAGAAGAGCCGTATCGTCCTGATCCCAAGCCGGGACGTGCGCGCGGTTTTCGACCTCGATGGCGCGTTCGCCCGCGCCATCGTTGGAGAACTCGCAAACAGCTACAGGACGGTCGTCAAGACCGCCAAGGAACTCAAACTAAGGACTTCGCTCGAACGACTCGCGAACTACCTGCTCCGGGAGCAGCGGCGGGCCGGAGGCCCACCGGTCTTCGACCTTCCCTTCGACAAGAAGCGTCTCGCCTCTCTTCTCGGCATGACCCCAGAGAATCTGAGTCGCGCCTTCAAGAGCCTGCAGGGCTACGGCGTCGCCATCGACGCAGCGCGGGTGACGATCCAGGATCAGGCGGAACTCGAACGTTTCGCCAAGGCGACGCCTCTCATCGACGACCATACGATCTGAGATGGCGGTCGGGGACGGTTGCGACCGATGAGCCCACGAGCGCCACCCTTTAGGTTTCGGTCCAGGATCGGTGAGCGCCGTCATCCCATGAGCCCTTCTTTTCACACGCGTCCACAACCGACACATAGGCGACAGGCTACCGAAGGCATGCCGTCGACGAACGTCGATGGAAGCGGGATCGGATGACGGCGTCGTGATCGATCGTCTGTCTGCAGAACCAGTCGACCAACTCGGTCGGGACTTCGGCGACATCCTGTTCGCCGCGGTTGAATCGCACGGCGAGGTCGGAGATCGGCTTCAGCCGATCAACGGCGGTGTCGGCAGCAAAGACGCGCCTCGGGTCGAGCGCGGTCAACACGCGGGTCTCCCGCTCGATGTGCGCTGCGGCGAAGTCAACGAACGCGGAAAGTTCGCGGGGGACCACTTCCATATCGCCTGCAGCGATGGCTTCGCAGATCGTATTGATCTGGCGGCACATGTACCGGTGGTCCTCATCGAGATCGTCGATGCCGACCTCAAAGTTGTCCATCCAGCGTAAACATATTTCCGGCATGTAAACCTCCCCTAGATCGGTGCCGATTTGACCGGAAGCACACCCGCGTATCCTTGCGATGCATCAAGTCACACTGGATATTTTGCCGCCGAGCAGGCTCTTCTGCCTGGAGCCGGCGGGGCATGGGACGTTTGGCGGCGGCGGCACGATTCTGCCGTCGCACGCCGCCATGCACGATCTTCGTTTCTGCGGGGATCAGCTCGGCGGTGCGGCGGGGGCACCGTCGACGGACACGGGCCACGGTTCTCCGAGCAGCTTCGGCCCATAGGATGCCAGGTAGACCAGGAACGCGCCCACCCACAGCAGCCCCGAACACGTCAGCAGATGCATATAGAGCGAGTCGAGCAGTGCGGCGGGCACGCGGCACACCGCAGCACCGACGATCATCACATAGGCCGCCGTGGTCCAGCCGTCGGCGGTGAGCGCTCTTCCTGTGTGACCGAGGGTCGCCCGCGTCATGATTGCGAACATCATGGTCGTCATGACGCCCGCCGTGAGGGCGTGCACCGCCGCGCTCGCCGGGACAGCGACGGGGTCATACGCAGCGGCGGCCAGGAGACAGAAGGAGACCGGCAGCCACAGATAGGCGAGATGCAGGATCCACACCAGAGGCTCGCTGCCGGTGCGCCAGCCTTTCCAACGCAGGACGCGAACGAGATGGCCGCAGGCAGCCACCACTGCGGCCACGGCGAGGACGGGGCCTTCCGGCGAGGCGACCCAAAGAACGAGCGTCGCCAGCGTCACCAGCACGACGGCGGCATCGAACCGGGAAGCGTCGGGCGGCATCGCCCCCGCGACCGCGCGCTTCTTCAGCCAGTTGCGCGTGAAGGTCGGGATGATCCGGCCGCCGATCGCCGCCACCAGAAACACGTACGCGGTAATGCCGAGGCGGTTCTCGATGCCGGAGGTCTGAACGAAACCGGCAGCATCCAGGTGGAACAGCAGGTTGCCCCCAAGAAGCACGGCCGGAGCAGCCGCGATGGGAAGATTGCGCCAGTTGCGGCTGGCCACGATCTGCGACGCCGCTCGCGCCAGCACCAACAGGAGAAACAGCAGGTCGATCGCCGCCACCACGGTCGGGCCCACGATGTCCGCGGAGGCCATGACGAGGCGTCCGGTGACCCAGAGCGCGGCGAGGGCCGCGAGGCCGCCGGCGGCGAGTTTGGGCTGCATCGTCCAGCCCGGCACCGCCGTCAGGAGGAATCCCGCGAGGATGGCGGCAGCGAAGCCATAGATCATCTCGTGCGCGTGCCATCCAAGCGCACCGTAGGGGCCACCGATGGCCAATGCGCCGGACAGCGCAGCGAGCCACAGGGCGATGGCGACTAATGCCCAAATGGCACCCAGCAGGAAGAACGGTCGAAAGCCGAGGCGGAACACCGGAGGCGGCAGGCGCCGGTCGGCGTCTGGCGACACCGCACCCGTCTGAAGGGTGCTGCTCATCGGCTCGGTTCCTTGCGACTTGGATCCGCCGCGAGGCCCTCCGTCGCCTCGACCAGATCAGCCTCCAGTTCTTCAGGCGACAGCCCGTAGGAGATCGCGGCCTCCGCAATCGTCATGAACGGCGCCATGACGCAGCCCGGGCAGGCCATGCGGCGTCTGTTGAACACGCCGACGCTGACCGGCCATCGCTCCATCACCTCCGCGACCATCATCCCATCCAACCGAGCGGAAGACATCTCCCCGCCTCCATCACGCGCTTTGACGGCACATGCTAGTCGGCGGTCGGGGAAGCGATGTTGCGCCGGCGCAAGTTCGCGAAGCGCAATCAGGCCTGCTCTGCGATCTGCACCAGCCGGTGCGACTTGCCGATCACCAGGTGACTCGACCGCTTGCCGCTGACGATGCCTTCCTGTTCCCACGCGGCGAGGGTGCGACTGACCGTGAAGAGTGTCGTGGCGATCATCTCGGCGAGTTCCTGGCGCGACACCGCGAACGGGATCTCCACCCCGCCTTCCACCCGCCGCCCCGACTGTTTCACCATGCGCAGCAGGGTGGCGGCGAGCCGGCGCTCGACGCGCTGCGTCGCCGGCTCCTGAAGACGCGCATGCAGATCCGTACGCGCTCAGCCGTCCCCTTCCTGCCGCTGAGCTTCTGACCGTGCAAAGAGACCTTTGGATTGGACGAAGGTGTCCGCATGTTGCGGGGAGTGCGACGGCCGGCGAAGCACGGCCGCTGGGATATGACGGCCGACCTCGCGGTCACTGCAGAGGTCACGGCGGGGTCGAGCACCGTCGTCTTCAGCGAGGACATGACGGGAATCCTGCACCCGTATCTCTCGGTGATCGAACTGAGCGACGGCGCCGGGAACAGCGACGTCTGCCTGGTCCAGGGCGTGAACGAAACCGACGTCACCGTCTGGACGCTGGGCTTCGCCTTCGACTGGAGCGACGCCGCGGCCCTCGGTCGTCCGCATCCACGGCTACGACGTCATGCACGGCGGCACCTATGGCGCCAACTATGGCGGCGGCCACGTCGCCCCCTACCTGAACTGCCCGGCCTTCGTGAACTTGAGCCAGTCCGGCTCCATGGTGATCGCCAACGTGCTGAAGAAGCCCGGCACGAACGGCGATGTCCGCAGCCTCTGCCTCGGCAACAAGGTCGGCAACTCGCCCAACTACAGCCGCGGCATGGTCTTCGTCGGCTGCTCGACGTCGCTGCTGCCGGTCGAGCCGGCGCATCCGCACGTGCGGATCGTCGCCCAGGTCGGCAACATGGGCATGACGCCGCACCAAGCCGGCCTGTGGCTGCCCAAGCTCGATCCGTGGGTGATCGTCGCGCAGCTGCCGGGCCGCCGGGTCGTCGCACTGGATCCCACGAACTACACCTACTAGGCGTTCGACAACAACGTGATCAAGGTGATCGCCGGGGATGCGAACACCAACCAGCGCTTCGCCGCCTGGAAGGTGCCGGCTTCGACGGTGCTGAACTTCGGCCAGCCGACCGTGCCGACGAAGCCGACGCAGATCCGCTGGGGCATCGTCGCACGGACGGTGAGCGGCGCGGCCGGAAGCCTGGCGGTGCAGACCGTCGGCAATAGCGGCTCGACCTCGCTCAGCTATCCCGTCGCCGGCGCGCTCGACTGCATCGAGGTGATGGAAGACGGCGTACCGCCGCAGTGGACCGGCAACCGCACCACCGTGCCGCCGGGCATCCGGATCACGCCCGCCCAGGACCCCTACATCCTCGGCATCTACATGATCGAGGAGCCACGCAACGTCCTGGAGAGCGCCTATCTCGGCCGGGCATCGGGCCGGAAGGTGCCGGTGGCGAAGGGCGTGGCGACCGGCATCTGCAAGGTCACCTGCGAGCGAAACAACAGCGGCTTCGTCCATGTGAAGTTCCGCAACAGCGCGACGATCCGCGGCGGCAACCAGGGCTACTGCTACGACAACGGCGAGTGGTCGATCGCCTTCTCCAGCCACGGCGGCGTGCCGAAGCTGGTCGGGTCAGTGCAGCAGCTCTGGAAGACACAGGATTCCGTGAACGCCGGTGTTCACGATCGACGCCGCCGTGACCGCCGCGGTCTCCGGCTAGGAACTGACGATCTCGGTGGAGTACACCGTCAGCGGCTCCAGCGCCGGCAGCGTCAGCGAATGCATCGGCTATTGGGAGTGCGAGGTGCTGGGCGACGACGCCCACTTGGTGGCGCCGATGGTGACGCGGGTTGCGCTCGCCGTCGAGCAGGCCGGCCGCGCCACGACCTTGGCGCCGACACTTTTGCGCGAGCGAACAGAAGACGGTGCATCGAGCCACTCGCGCTCGGTGTTGCTGAGCAGGTAAGCGACTGCCGCCCAATCACGCTCTCTATGCCGTCCGGCACTGGCTTGTCACAGGTGGTAGATACTTGCTGCGCAGGTAGCGTCAGGCTGTCGGTTCCTCTGACGAGATGAGGCCTACACGGGATGCCGGCAGCGCTATATAGGCCGTAGTGCCGGCATCTTCATGGCTCTCTAGCCAGGTTACGCCGCCGTGCATCTCGACGAACCGGCGCGTTAGAACAAGGCCAAGCCCGGTGCCTTCTGCGGGCCGGGCGAGAAGATGGCCCGCCTGCGCAAATGGCTGGAACAGCTTCGGCATGTCGGCGGCCGCGATCCCGCGGCCGGTATCCTGGACCGCAATGACTAGCCGGCCAGCATCATCGCGCTGGGCCGTGAGGGTGACGTGCCCGCCCGCGGGTGTGAATTTGATCGCATTCGAAAGCAGGTTGAGCAGTGCCTGACGCAACCTGAAGAGATCACCGCGGCACCGCAGAGCCGGTTCGCCAGGCAAACTTTTCAGCACGATACCGTTCGTCACGGCGCGCGGGGTCAGCGTAGTAACGCTATCGTCGATCAGGTCAGCGAGGCAGAAGTCTCCTTCTGCCAGCTCCATCTTGCCGGCCTCCACCTTTGAGAGGTCGAGCACGTCGTTGATGAGGCGCAGCAGGTGGCGTCCGCTGGACTCGATGTGCCCCGCATATTCGCGGTACTTGGGTACGGCATGAGGACCGTAGACCTCTTCCTTCATCATATCGGAAAAGCCGATCACAGCATTCAGTGGCGTCCGGATCTCATGGCTCATGTTGGCGAGGAACTCGGATTTTGCCTCACTGGCTCGTACCAGAGCCTCTTCGACTTCGACGCGCGCGCTGATATCGCGGGCGACACTGACTATCTGAACGGTACCGGTTATGGGATCGACACTCCGCGCGAGATTGGCTTCAGCCCAGACCCAGTGACCGGCCTTATGACGAAACCTGTACCGCACCGTGGCATGCGCCGACGCGTCGAGCATGCGTCGCGTGGTCTCGCGGATGTTGATGACATCCTCAGGGTGCATCTTGTCCGATGTTCGTTCACCGAGGAGTTCCTCGGGCTGCCAGCCGAAGAGCCGCACCGATGCCGGCGAAACGTAGAGACGGCGCAAATCGAGGTCGAACCGGCTGATCATATCGGTCGCGTGATCGGCGAGGAACCGGTAGCGCGCTTCGTTTGCCGTCAGCTTCTGCGCCAGTGCGACCCGCTCACGCTCCTGCAACAGCAAACCACCGAGCAATGGAATTCCGCAAAGATGCATAATGGCCAATGGCCAACCGGCGGCCTGAAGGGTCGACCATCCCAAACCGGCGGTGGGCAGCAACAACATCGACATATCGGTCACAAGCGTCGTGACCGCACCGAGCGCGAGCAGATATCGGTAGTCCAAAGACCGCTGCGTGCGGCGCAAATATCCGGCGAAGGCCAGGCCGCCAAGCCCGACGAGCGCTATGCCGACAATGCCGGGACCGGCGCCGATACCGCCGGCCAGTGCGCGAAAGCTGCCGGCGATCATTACCGCGATCAGCGTCCCGAGCGGTCCGGTGAACACCCCGGCCAAGGCGAGCACGATACCCCGGCCATCGACGAATATTCCGGGTGCGACGGAAAAGGGGATGCTCATACTGATCATCGCCGCGGCACCGAGCATTGCCCCAAGCGCCACCCGGTGCACCACCGTGATCTGCGTGCCGGCGCTGCCGATCTGGGTATAGAGGACGACGACTGCCGCCAACAGGCCAGCATTCTGCCACAGGGCGATTAGAGTTTCGTTGAAATCATGCATTTTTTTGCGTTGCACCCGGCGCGGGAGTTCGGCGCAAGGTAACGTCCGGGCATTAACCAATGCTAAGTGCGCGCTCACACATTCGTGAGAGCGTTGTTTGAGAAGCCTCACCATTGCCCGACCACGGTGACAGATGCAGCGATGAGGATGAGTGCTTCGGCGACACGGGTGAGTTGCTCGTAGTCGCGCACGAGACGGCGGGCCTTCATGATCCAGGCGAAGCTGCACTCGACGACCCAGCGCCGGCGGATGACGGTGAAACCCTGCAGCCGAGCGGGCCCCTCACGAAGCAGGGTCAGGTGCGCATTGGTCTTCTCCCAGTCGACGGGCCTGCCGGCATAGCCGCCGTTGGCATAGGCTCACTCGTCAAAGGGGGCGCGACCAGGACTGCCGGAGGACACCCACGGCGCAATCGCGGTTCTGTACATCGGTGTCGGTCAGTATGTGCCGCTTGCGCCCGTTGATCTTCTTCCGGGCGTCATAGCCCTTGCATCCCGTTTTTGATCGGCGGTCCGGGCGGTCTGGCGGCCGAGGACGGCGGCCGAGGGTGACGGCTCCGGCCCACGCGCTCGCGGTCGGCTATGGCGAGCGTATGGTGAACACGCCGCGATACGCCTTCCCGGTCCAAGCGTCGGAAGTAGTAGTAGACCGTCCGCCAGGGCGGCAGGTCGTGCGCAGCAGGCGCCAGGCCATGCCGGCGCGCAGGAAATAGAGGATCGCGTTTATGATCGCGGAAGATGCCTTCCGCGGCCGCCCGCCGGGGTTCGCTTCGGGTATCAACGGCGCGGTCAATTTCCACTGACCGTCGGTCAGGTCGGTGTCATACGCTCGCCGCTGCGGCGGCCTCCGTCTCGGCGTCGGCGTCGGCTCTCCAACTCGGGTCCGACACGCCAGGAATCACATAAGCGCGTCTTTGGGAATCATTCTCAAACACGCTGTTCGAGATCGACCACCATGCCGCGGTCGGCCGCCCGGACAATTTGTCCCTTTGTCCGCAAATGAAGATGACGCGCCGTTAGGCCCCTTTTAGAAGTCCCCGCGTATTGATGCTCCTAACGCTGCTCATACCGAGGCAGCGATGGGATGGCGTATGATCTCCACCGCAGTCGGAGCAGCGACGGGAACAGATTTTAGTAGGGCGGTGTCGTCGACGCTCGGGCCTGTTCTCATCGTCGACGACGATCCGGTTAACAGACAAATTCTGCGCGAACTCTGCAAACAAGCTGGCGCAGGATCGATCCTTGAGGCCGGCGATGGGGAGCAGGCGCTTGAGATGCTTGCCGAAACGAAGCCCGACTTGGTTCTGCTTGACATCATGATGCCTCGCCTAAACGGCATCGAGACCTGCGCCCGGATCCGTGCGGATGATCGGCACACCACTATGCCCGTCCTGATCCAAACGGCGCTCGCCGATCGAAGGACACGAGCCAAATGCTTCGAAAACGGTGCCAGTGACGTCGTAACAAAGCCCCTTGATCTGGCGGAGATGCGGGCGCGTGTGCGTGTGCATCTCGAAAATCAGCGCCTGATTCGCGAACTGGAAGCATTTCGCGAACGCATGGATATCCATCTTGCACTCACCGCAAAGCTGATGGATGCCCTGCTTCCTCCCCAGCACGAAATCGCCGCAGCCGAAGCTGCTACCCGGCACACGATCGACGTAGTGCACCGGACTTCGGAAGAAATCGGCGGCGATCTTTGGAGCCTGCGCACGCACTCCGACGGCTGGACACTACTGCTGCTCACCGATGCGGTCGGCCACGGCTTCGCGGCGGCGATGAACGCGCTCCGGGTCGATGCCGTCCTGCGTGGTATCGCAGACATGCCGCCATCCCAATTGCTGAGTGAGTTGGACCGCCGCCTCGACGCCCTCGACAAGGGGCAACTGACAGTCGCTGTGACGGCCATCCGGATCGAGCATGCCACAGGCCGCCTCGATATCTGTGCGGCCGGGGCGCCGACCCCCTTGCTGATTGGCGCAAACCGTATCGACGAGGTGTCGACCGGCGGATTGCCGCTGGGGTCCGGCTTGTTCACCCCGAGACAAGCCCGGCTGACCCTCGAATCCGGTCAGGCGCTGCTGATCTGCAGCGATGGCTGGCAGGGCGGCGATGCCGTCCGTGCTCGTTCCCTTCTCGATAGTCGCGCCAGCGCGATCCGGACTGCCACGGCGTCGGAACTCGCGAACTGGGCCGATCGGACCGACGACGACTTGACTCTCATCCTTCTCCGCCGGAGATGACTATGGACGTGCAGATCTCACGCGACGGCAACGACGTTCGCGCCACTTTTCAAGGCATGCTCACCTTCCATGACCACGCAGCCGGAGACCGAGTGCTGTCCGAGGTCGACCGCCTCGTCGGGGGCGGCGTGTCGGACATCCGCTTCGACCTCTCGCGCGTGAACGGACTGGACAGCCATTGGCTGGGCGTCTTCATCCGTATGCTGCGCCGCGCCCGCGAACTGAACGCGCGCCTGGTGATGGAGCATCCCAACTCCGACGTCCGCCGGCTGTTCGCGGTGGTGGAACTCGATCGCCTGCTCGAAATCGCCGAGTAAGACGGGGTGCCGGCATGCTTCCTCGCGCCTTCGTCGACCGATCCGTGACACCGGCCGACCTTCTCCGGCCCAAACTGCTGACCGACGTTGCGGATGCCGTATCGGTGGCCGCCGCGCGCCCAGTCGACGTGTTCACCATCGTCGCCGAGGTTTTCGCGAACGCCTGCAAGCATGCTGCGCTCGACCACCTCGGCGTCCGGGCGCGCACACGCGGTCCGATCCTGCTGATCGCGTTCGATCACGACCCGGCGCTCCAGGAAACCGCTCTCGCCGCGCTGTCCCGCGCCGGCGCCGGTTGGTTACCTGATCTCGACGCCCTCACCGTCGGCGGCCTCGGCCTGCCACTACTGCACCGGCTTTCGCGTCGGGTCACCGTCAGCAACGACAATCGCCGGCTCAATCTCTGGCTCGATTCAAATCTTCGCAAGGAGCACGCCGCATGAAGCTCCCGACCTTTACCGTCGGTATGAAAATCCACGTGATCTCGGTTCTGGCCGTGCTCGGCTTCACTGCAATCATCGGGCTCGCGGTTTTGAAAACCCACAGCATGGCCTTCGCCGATCGCGAGGAAGAACTAAAAGCCCTCTCCCAGACCGCAATGTCCATTGCCGAACATTTCCATATGCAAGAGACGGCGGGCACCATGTCGCGCGTGGAGGCGCAGACAGCCGCGATCTCGGCGATCAAGACCGTGCGTTACAACGAGGCCGACTATTTCTGGATCAACGACATGGAACCTCGGATGGTCATGCACCCGACCAAGCCGGAGTTGGACGGCAAGCCGCTCGGCGACGTCAAGGATCCGGACGGGAAACGACTGTTCCAAGCCTTCGTGGAAAAAGTGAAGGCGGAAGGTGGCGGCATTGTCGACTATCAGTGGCCGAAGCCCGGCTCTGACAAGCCGCAGCCGAAGCTTTCCTATGTCGTCGGCTTCGCGCCCTGGGGCTGGATCGTAGGCACTGGCCTGTATGTGGACGATCTGAATGCGGAAGTTCTGAGCGAAAGCATCGACTATGTGATCGTCGCCGGCATCATCCTCTCCATCATGGGCGGAATCGGATTCTTCCTCGCTCGCAGCCTGACGGTGCCGCTGCGGCGCCTGCGCCAGCCTCTGCTGGCACTGGCAAGCGGCGACGAAAGCGCAGTCATCGAGGTTTCCAAGCGCAAGGACGAGATCGGCGACATGGAGCGCGCGGTGGACGTCCTGCGCGAGCGCGTCGTCGCCGCCTATCAGCAGGCGCAGATGCTGGAGGAGATGGAGACGAACGTGATGATGGCGGACCCGCGCAACGACTTCCGCCTCAGCTACGTCAATCGTTCGGCGCGCGAGACGTTCGAAACGCTCCGCGATATCCTCAAGTTTGAAGGCGACCTGGTCGGCACGTCGATCGACATCTTCCACCGCCACCCCGACCACGCCCGGCGCATCCTGTCATCCCCCGACAATCTGCCCTGGAAGAGCAAGGTGAAGGTCGGAACGGAATCCTTCACCCTGCGTATCGCCGCGATCCGCGACCGCAATGGACACTATATCGGGCCTATGATGACCTGGTCGCAGGACACCGAAATCATCAAGCTCGCCGATGATTTCGAAGCGACGGTGAAGTCGGTCGCCGACGCGCTGGCTCAGACGAGCGGCGAACTGGAGCAGTCCTCCACGTCCCTAGGCCGGACGGCGGATACGACATCGACCGAGGCGGATGTCGTCGCCCTGGCGTCGCAGGATGCCAGCGGCAACGTGGAGACCGTCGCCGCCGCCGCCGAACAACTGCTCGCGTCGATCCAGGAGATCTCCCGTCAGGTGTCCGAAGCGGCCCAGGTGACCGGCGTCGCCGAGGGCCAAGCACGCGGCACCGAGATGGCCGTCACGCGCCTCGACCATGCGGCGCAGACGATCGGCGAGATCGTTGGCCTGATCGAAAGCATCGCCTCGCAGACCAATCTGCTCGCTCTCAACGCCACCATCGAAGCGGCTAGGGCGGGCGAGGCCGGCAAGGGTTTCGCCGTCGTCGCGAGCGAGGTGAAGGGCCTCGCGAACCAGACAGCGAAGGCGACCCAGGACATCCAGACGCAGATCGCCGCGGTGCAGCAGGAAACCCGAACGACCGTCGATGCGATCCGGCAGATCGTCGAGACCGTCGGCAAGGTCAATGGCATTACGGCGACCATCGCCGCAGCCGTCGAGGAGCAGGGCGCTGCCACCCAGGAGATTAGCCGCAGCGTTCAGCAGGCGGCGACCGGCACCCGGAAGGTGTCGAGCAGCATCGGCGCCCTGGTGGACTCCGCCGCCGAGACCAATCGGTCGGCGGAGGGCGTTCGTCAGGCAGCAACGACGGTCGACCAACAGACACGTCGCCTGAACGGCCACGTCGATTCCTTCATTGTCGCGGTGCGCGCTCTCTAGGTCATCTGCGCGTGACAATCGGTGTTGGCGAGATCGCAAACATGCAGACCGACAGCCAACTTTTTCCGCTTTGACCATCGAGATCATGCCGCGCTCGGTAGCCAGCGGTGGACCGCCGCGCGCAACTGCCGTGCTCAGTCAACTCGCCGACGAGATCTCGTCATAGATCCAGTAGAAGCTCGATCGGGCGAGCCGGCCTGATCTGGCACTCACCACCTTGCTGGCTACAAGTCGGTGGCAGAGAGGGTTGGACGTCAGTCCCCCTCCCTCCGCCATTATCTTGTAGCGAACCCGAGATGAGGCTCCCGTTGGGGGCTTTTTCTTTTTGTTTCAAAGGCGTTTAGCCGAGGCAGCCGAACCTAGTCTTCTCCCGAGATCCACTGCACGCGGTCCGCGACCCTCAATCATTTCGCCACCATCCGTCGCCCTCACCGCACGCAGGGCACGCGGCACGAAGCTCGGCAACCCAGCTAAACGCACCGGCCGCAGTCGTCCCGGGGCGCGACATGCAGGTCTCCGAGGCCGATCGCTTCGCCGCCAACGTGCTGCCGGTGATCCGCGCCATCGAGGCGACAGGCATCGCCAGCCTCCGCAGCATCGCCGCCGCGCTCGACGCATGCGGTATACCAAGAGCCCGCGGTGGATGCAGGCAGGTCTCCAACGTCAGGAACGTACTCAGGCGGCAGGTTACCGCTCAGCGGTTTGTTAGCCGGGAGCAAGCAGCGAAGCGCTCGAGAGGATCGAGACCTCCAACCGGAAGAGGTGATTGGCGATCTGGAGGGCTTGGCTGTCGACGACGTCGGGCCAGGCGCTCGCGGTCGGCCAGGACGAGCGTGTGGGCAGGAGCTTTCCTCCTGTCCGCACGTGTCAGGCTTCTCTGGCACCTTCGGACCTCTATTATCCACTTCGGGCAAATCCAGCATACACATCAGACGTCATGGCGCGCGGCCGAGCGCGAGATAGGAGTCGGCACCCCCGCGGTGGGGCCCTGTCCCCTGCGCATCCATCAGCGTCACATCCGCAAGACCGCCGGCCCGCAGCATGTTTGCGAACGCCTCCGGTGCGGGGCGGAGGAAGGCGATGTCGGTCGTCTCCCGCCGGGTGGCGCCGTCCGGCGCCACGATTTCGTTCGTCATCCGCCAACGTGCCACCTCGGGGTTGACGTCCAGCAGGGGATCGAGGATGCAGCGAAGCCTCGATCCGTCGCTGTCGCGCCTGATGTCCCGGGCGATGACTGTGCCGGTGGCCGGTTCGCTAGGTGCGTCCATCACAAGGGCCAGGACGCCGCCGGGATTGAGGTGCTTCAGCGCGCGGTGGAGCGCCGCCTCCATCTGCCCCGGCTCCGCCAGAAGCGTCAGGCTGCCCGCCGCGCAGAAAATCAACCCGAAGCGGCGGCCGAGGGCGAACGTCGTCATGTCCGCCTCATGGAGCACGGGCGCGAGGCCCATCTCGCCGGCACGATCCCGGCACCGCGCCAGCATGTCGGCCGAATTGTCGAGCCCCTCCACGGTATGCCCTTCGGCTAGCAGCGGCAGCAGCATGCGACCCGTGCCGCTGGCCAGTTCCAGCGCGGCACCGTCACAATCCGTGCATAGCCTGCGCCAGAGCACGAGGTCGGCGCTAGCGTCGGCGTCGGTGTAATCGTCATAGATCTCGGCGAGGAGGCCATCATAGAGCGCGCGAGCCATCGTCATCGACATTGTCCGAGCAGTCAGGGAGTACCAAGCGCCTTGGACGGATTGCCCTCGTCGACTGGGTTGATCAATTCTAGCCGGATGACGTCATGGCCGCTCTCGTGCCGACCGTGCCGGAAATGTGCCACCTCTTGGTCCACCTGGGCAGCGACGGAGATTCTTGACGATTCGCACGCGGACTATCTGCGGCGCCACCGGAGGAGGAGGAGGACCGGTCGGAAGGCCTGGCAACCCTGCGAACTTGGCCGAAGCGGACGGCGCTGAAGCCGGTCGAAGGCAACCCCGGCAAGCGCTCGCTGAAGCCAAACGAGCCCAAGCCGGTCACCGCCGTGCCGGCCTGCCCGGCGCATCTGAGCCGGACCGCCAAGGCAGAATGGAAGCGCCTGGCGCGCCAGCTGGAGATCCTCGGCATCATCAGCCAGCTCAACCGCGCCGCCTTCGCCGCCTACTACCAAGCCTATGGCCGCTGGGTAGAGGCGGAGCGCAAGCTTGCCGAGATGCCGACTCTGATTAAGCTGCCCTTCCGCTGTATCCAGACACGCTATGGCTCAGTGCCACCAACGAGGAGATCGAGTTGGTACCGCCGCCCCCCGATAAGGCTGCGCCTTAGGTGCCGCTTAAAGCGACCATCTTATTGTTCAGTCACGAAAATGTAGCCCGAACCCCGGACCGTCTTGATGACCTGGGGTTTTGCCGGATCGGGCTCGATCTTTCGGCGGATGCGGGTGATGCGGATGTCGATGCTGCGGTCGAACGGTTCCCACTGTCGATTGTGCGCGAGATCGAGCAGTTGGTCGCGGGTCAGCACCCGGTTCGGGTGGCTGGCGAAAGCATTCAGTAGATCGAATTCCATGGTGGTGAGCTTCAGTTCGCTGCCGTCGTCACAGTGGAGGCGGTGGCTGTCGAGGTCGAGCCAAGCCAGACCCATGCGCACGCGCCGGTTCTTGTCCGGCTGCGGTTCCAAACGCGAAGGCGCTCGGGTGCGCCTCAATATGCTGCTGATACGCGCCCGCAACTCGCGCAGGTCGAAAGGCTTGGTGACGTAGTCGTCCGCGCCGATCTCCAGTCCGACAATGCGGTCGACGACCTCGTCGGCGCTCGTCAGCATGATGATCGCCACGTCGTAATGTTCGCGGAGCCACCGGGCGAGGGTAAAGCCGTCATCCCCGGGCATACGCAGGTCGAGCAGGACGAGATCGGCTCGGCGGTCCTCACGAGCAGGAGGCGAGGCCGAATGCGGCGGCTCAGTTAGATGTCCCGCTCCATCTTAGCGTCCGTGCGCCCCTGCCCTGCGGGAGCCATCTCCGCTCCGATCGCAGCCTCCGCCGCTTCAACAAACTCTGCCGGCGGTAGGCCAGCGGGGATCGGCGGACCGTAAGATACGATGATGGTTCCCGCCCGCTTGAAGCGGGCGTCTCGACCCCAGAATGCGCCCGAGTTCACCGCAACGGGCAGGACCTGCATGTTCAGCTTCCGGTAGAGCAGCCCCACGCCGCGCTTGAAGACAAGGCCGTCGGACGTGCTGCCACGCGTGCCCTCCGGGAAGACCAGGACGGAGCGCCCTTGTGCCAGAGCAGCGCGGCCTTCGTCGACCATCGTCCTCAGCGACCGCGACCCCGCCTCACGATCGATGATGATCATCGGCGACCGTCTCAGGTACCAGGCAAACACGGGGATGTTGATCAACTCCTGCTTCGCGACGATCGCTACGTCCGGCATGAGCACGACAAAGGCGATCGTCTCCCACGTCGACTGGTGATTGCAGACGAGCAGGCAGGGCTGGTCGGGGATGTTCTCGCGACCGTGTTCGACGTGATCAAGACCGACGACGTGCTTCAGCAGGAGCAGCACGCCTCGTGCCCACCACCGGGTCACTTTCCGGATGGTGCGCTCGGACGAGTGAGCCACGGCCAGCACAGGGACGGCAAGGCCGAAAAGTCCCGTCCAAAGCGCCAACAGGACATCGAACGATATCGACCGAATGCGCTGCACCGATACGAACCCGCTTCTTTCCCCTCTGCCACGGTGTCGATATCAGACCGAGATGGCGGACGTCGAGTTTGCTGCTGTCCGAGGATAACACCTGAAATGGATCATGCCGAACGAGATCATCCGCACCGAACCCAGTGTATCCCTCACATCAGAACGGCACCGGCGCGCCGGTGACTGCCGCCGCCCATGCTACGAAGCACTGCTGGAACTGTTCACCATCCAGGCTGGCGAGAATGTTGCCGAGTTGGCCGTCAGACGCCGTGCCTCGGGCCATGATTCGCTGGAACCGGCGCAGCAGGGCAAGACTCTTGTCGCCGAAGCGGGGCATGTCGCAGACGGCGGTCTATCTGCACGGCTCGGCCGTAGCCGAGGGTCTGCGCAGGCACAGCGATGTCGACCTGCTGGCCGTCATGGAAGGCTCGCTGTCGGCGTCCGCCCGCCGGGATCTGGCGGCGGACCTGATGGCCGTTTACGGGCGCTATCCATTCGACAGGGAGGGGCGGCGACCGCTCGAAGTGATCGTCTTCCGGTCGGCCGATCTGGTCCGCCTGCCGTATCCGGCACGCGCCGAGTTTGTCTATGGCGAATGGCTGCGCGGCGCGTTCGAAGGGGGTGCGGTCCCGGACGGCGAGACGACCCCGGAGTTCACCCTGGTCCTGGCCCAGGCGAGGGAGCAGGCGGTCCCCCTGTTCGGCCCCGCCGTCACCGAACGCGTGCCCGACATACCCTTCCCGGACATATGCCGAGCGATCGGCGATCTCCTGCCGGACCTCGTCGCGGGCGCGGAAGGAGACGAGCGCAACGTCCTGCTGACCCTGGCGCGGATGTGGGCGACGATCTCGACCGGCCGGTTCCTCTCCAAGGCTGCCGCCGCCGACTGGGCCGCGCCACAATTGACGAACCAGGCGGCAGGCGCGCTCCTGTGCGCGAAGCGATCCTATCCCGGACAGGGCAGCTTTGACGTGAGCGTTTGGCATGCCGAACTTGGCTTGGCGGTCGAAGAGATGCGGCAGCGCATCATGTCCATGCTCTGATCGCTTCCCCTCTGCCGGCTCCAGTTGCTCGCAAACCCAGCGCTGGCCGGCAGGAGATCCGTTAAAGTCGCCGATGCGATGGAGACCGGCGCCGGACCTTCACGAGGGGTCGGATCCTCAAGACCGCCGGCCTTGCCAATTGATCGGAACCCGCCTCAACAGCCGGTGTTCCGAGCGTGCCGCGATCACCGCACGAAATCTGGAGATCGATGCATGCCGCTCGATCAGAAGGGCGCCGATGCGCGCCACGCGCAACTCTACCGTATGGTCATGGAGGGTCATGTCTGCCCCTTCGGCCTGAAATCGAAAGACCTGCTTCAGCGCCGGGGCTTCACCGTTGACGATCACTGGCTCCGGACGCGCGAAGAGACGGATGCGTTCCAGCGAGAGCATCACGTCGAAACGACGCCCCAGGTTTTCATCGGCGGTGAGCGGATCGGCGGCTACGACGACCTGCGCAGGCACTTCGGTCAGCACGTCAAGGAGGAAGGCGAGACCAGCTACCGGCCCATCATCGCCATCTTTTCGGTCGGCTTGCTGATGGCAGTCGCGGTCAGCTATGTCGCGCATGGGAGCGTCCTCATCGTTCGCGCGATCGAGTGGTTCATCGCCATCTCCATGTGCCTCCTGGGGGTTCAGAAGCTGCAGGACCTCGATGGCTTCAGCACGATGTTCCTCAACTACGACCTCCTCGCCAAGCGCTGGGTGCGCTACGCTTACCTATACCCGTTCGGCGAGACCCTGGCCGGCGTGCTGATGATCGCCGGCGCGTTCGTCTGGGCCGCCTCCCCCATCGCATTGTTCATCGGCACCGTAGGCGCCTTCTCCGTCTTCAAGGCTGTCTACGTCGAGAAACGCGAACTCAAATGTGCCTGCGTCGGCGGTGGAAGCAGCGTTCCTCTGGGGTTCATCTCACTGACCGAGAACCTCATGATGATCGCGATGGCGATCTGGATGCCGATCCGGATGTACGTGATCGGCTGACCAGAACGATCCTTCTCAGTCCCCGAACCATGCCGGCGCTCGGGGCGATATCGATGAAGAGGCTTCGCCGCAGCCGACGCCCTCACTCGAAGTCCGTCCGGATGGATTTCGTCGATCGGCAACCAAACGGCGAGGCGCTCCATCCCCGGCACGCAATCATCGCGGACCTACCGATGCATCGACGATGGACGATGCACGGCTCTCCGATGGTTCAATCTCGACGCCCGACGTGCCCCTCGATGATCGATACCGAACCCGGCGGCTCACTTGGAGGCCCCATCCCCATCCTACTTCTCGGCGGCTCTGCCCCCGGCCCTGCGGGCGCCATCTCTGCTCCGATCGCAGCCTCCGCCGCTTCAACGAACTCTGCCGGCGGCAGGCCAGCCGGGATCTGCGCACGGTAAGACACGGTGATGGTTCCCGGCCGCTTGAAAAGTACATCTCGACCCCAAAAGCGCCGGTGTTGACCGTACGGGACGGGTGGCAACAGGAGGTCGACATGAACAACCTCACCTGGGATGTATGAAATCCGGGAAAGCTGGCGCCATTCGCGCACGCGGCCAGATACTGCCATAGTTCGACCCGTGCCGAACCGTGCCGCCTCGGACAAGGCTAGGATCGCGCCTTGTGTTCCCTCAGCGAAGCGGTTGATGATGAGCCTTTCGGGACGACGGCTGACGACACTGGTCTGCATCGCGCAGGTGCTGACAATGCTCGGCTTTTCGACCTATCCGGTCCTTCTAGGGCCGCTGCGCGACGCCTGGGCGCTCAACAACACCGAAGCCGGCTGGATCGGCGGCAGCTTCTTTGCCGGCTATACCGTCGCCGTCCCGGTGCTGGTCACGTTGACCGACAAGATCGACCCGCGCCGAATCTGGCTCGTCGGCGCCTCGCTGGCGATCCTCGGTAACGCCGGTTTCGCGGCCTTTGCCGACGGGTTGGGAAGCGCGCTGTTCCTGCAGGCTTTGGCTGGTGCCGGTCTCGCCGGCACCTACATGCCCGGCCTCCGCCTTCTGGCCGACCGCTTGTCGGGAAGCGCCCAGTCGCGCGC